>PMUE01000360.1:0-4528 GCA_003167055.1 Vulcanimicrobiota bacterium
CTGCGCGGCGGCGCGTTCAAACCCCGCACATCACCGTATGCGTTTCAGGGCTTGGGCTGGGAAGGCGTCGCGCTCTTGGCCGAAGCCGGGCGCGCTTCCGGACTGCCGACGGTCAGCGAGGTCATGAGCATCGACCAAGTCGAGCGCATGGCGGCGTCGGTCGATCTGCTGCAAATCGGTGCGCGCAACATGCAGAACTTCGATTTGCTCAAAGCGGTTGGGAAAACGTCGCGCCCGGTGCTCCTCAAACGCGGGATGGCGGCATCGATCGACGAGCTGCTTGCGGCCGCCGAATACGTGCTCTCGGAAGGCAACCCGAACGTGATCCTCTGCGAACGCGGGATTCGGACCTTCGAAACGGCGACACGCAACACGCTCGATCTCTCGGCCGTGCCAGTGCTGCGCGAGCGTTCGCATCTGCCGGTATGGGTCGATCCCAGCCACGGCGTCGGCGTGCGACGCTGGGTGCGGCCACTGTGCCGCGCCGCCAAAGCGGTCGGCGCGCACGGCTTGCTCATCGAAGTGCACCCGAATCCACCCGAAGCCAAGAGCGATAAAGAACAGGCGCTCACCTTTGACG
Source organism: Vulcanimicrobiota bacterium (assembly GCA_003167055.1). Classification (GTDB taxonomy): domain Bacteria; phylum Vulcanimicrobiota; class Vulcanimicrobiia; order Vulcanimicrobiales; family Vulcanimicrobiaceae; genus Aquilonibacter; species Aquilonibacter stordalenmirensis. Next base: position 581 of record PMUE01000360.1, read on the forward strand.
ACTTCGGTACGATCATGGAAGATCTCGCGCAGATCGATACCTGGTCGGGCGCCTCGGCGCCGGTTACGCCTCGATGAGCGAAGGCGAGTGGCGGAGCTGTAGAGTCCGCGGGATTCGCGGGGCAATCACCGTTGATCGTGACGATAGCGCGGCGATCGTCGACGCAACCAAACGGCTCTTGAGCGCGATGATCGAGCGCAACGACGTCGCCGTCGACGATATCGCATCAGTACTTTTTAGTCTCACGCCGGACTTGCACGCGGTATTTCCGGCGCTTGGCGCGCGCGAGATGGGCTGGACGAATGTGCCGATGCTGCACTTTTGCGAGATCGACGTGCCCGGGTCGCTCGAGCGTGTAATTCGCGTGCTGATGCACGTAAATACCACCCGCAGCATCGACGAGATCGAGCACGTTTATTTGGACGGAGCCGTCGTGTTGCGCCCCGATCTCGCCCGCTCGACTACCAGGTAAGCCGTGCCGCGCCTTGGCATTATCGGGACCGGATTGATCGGCGCGTCGATCGGTCTTGCGGCGCGTTCACGGGGCTGGGAGGCACTCGGCTACGATCGCGATCCGGCGGCGACGACGGGTGCGTTGCATGCTGACGCGATCGATCGCATCGCCGAGCGCGACGAGATCTATGCAACCTGCGACCTGGTGGCAATCGCCGCCCACGTGAGCGGTACGCTCGAAGAGATCGCGACGTTGCGGCGACGTACTTTGCGCAGCGATCAGGTGATCATTGACGTTGCCTCGGTGAAAGCGCCGGTCGCGCGTGCGGCGGCCGGTATCGACGCCTTTGTGCCGACGCATCCGATGGCCGGCGGCGAGCGACGTGGTCCGGGCGCGGCGCGCGGCGACCTCTTTGCAGGACGCGTTTGGTGCTATGTGCCGACCGCCGACAGCGCGCGCAGCGAGCAAGCCGCGGCCTTTGCGCAGACACTTGGCGCGAATCCGGTCGCGGTCGACGCGGAGGAGCACGACGCGATCGTCGCGTTGACCTCGCATCTCCCGCAACTCATCGCCTATGCGTTCACGCAACGCGTGAACGAGCGCAACGCCGCGGACGGAGAGCTCGTCGACGCGCTGTGCGGACCGGCAGCGCGCGAACTGCTGCGACTAGGCCGCTCGTCACCGCAGATGTGGGATGAGATCTTTCACGAGAACCGCGACGCGCTCGAACAGGAACTGCGCCGCTTTCGAAAGGCACTCGATGATCGTCGGCTTCCAGGGTGAACCCGGCGCCTTCAGCGAGGAGGCGGCAACCACACTTTTCGGCGAGATTGAAGCGCGCGGGTTTCTTACCTTCGACGCGCTGGTCGAAGCCGTCGATGACGGGACGCTGCCGCTGGGCTTGCATCCGTGTGAGAACAGCATCCACGGTCCGGTGACGCGCGCCTACGATTTACTCTACGCGCACCCGAACGTCCGCATCGTCGACGAAACCGTTCACCGGATCGTTCAGACCTTGATCGGTGTGCCCGGTGCGCAGTTGAACGAGATCCGGCGGATCGAATCGCATCCGGTTGCGCTCGAACAGTGCCGGCGTTTTCTTAGATCGCTTCACGACGTCGAGGTCGTGCCGGTCGCGGATACCGCCGGCGCGGTACGCGAAGTGCTGCGCGTGGGCTATCGATCGCGCGCGGCGATCGGACCGGCCGCCAGCGCTCGGCGGTACGGCGGCACGATTCTCGCCGATGCCGTGCAGGACGAAGCCGAAAACTACACGCGTTTCTTTGCAATCGCTCGCGAGGGCGCACCACGACGCCGGCTCGGTCGCGCTGTGCTAGCCTTTGTGTTGCAGCACCAGCCCGGGAGTCTGCATACAGCGCTCGGCGTGTTTGCCGAGCGCGGACTCAATCTGCGGGCATTGGTCGCGCGGCCGCTGCCCGGCCGTCCGTTCGAGTACATCTTTTATGCCGAACTCGACTGCCCGGACGAACCGCAGGCGCGAAGCGTGATGTCGGAGGTCGGCGCCGAGACGCGGCTTCTCGGCTGGTACTAAAGAGCTACCCGCTCTTCGAAGGGCGAAGGCTGCTCGCGCGCGTAGCTTGGCGGCGATGAAGCTTGCGTGGGCGTCGACTCTGTGCCTAGCATTGTTTTGGGCGATCATCGCTCCGGCGCCGGCCGACGCGCCGATCCGCACGCTGGTGTACCAATACAGCTACGATGCTCGCGGCTTCAGTGGGAGCTCTTCAGCCATCGGCGGCATCAAGTCCGATACGAGCCGAGGTAGCGCGTCGCGAACTGGCGAGATCACAGTTGAGGTGGCTGCCGCCACGCAAGACGGCGGCCTGGTCGTCGACATCACGCAGACGATCGATCGGACCCCGCGCCCGCTTGAGACGATCCGTTGCGCGCTCTACGGCGCCACGAGCGACGTGGTCTGCGATCAAAATGTTCACGCGACGAGGGAAGAGACGGTCCTACTGACGTACCTCGGGCGAGATTTTTATGACGTGTCCCGGCTTGATCCGCAAGGGGACTGGAGCACCTCGCCCAAGATGAACCCCGGGAAAGTTTCTATCCTCAATTCATTCAAGGCGACGAAAACCGATGGCGACATCGTTACCATCGCGGTCGATCGCGAAGAGCGCAATGGCGACTTCCGCGCTACGACAACCGGAACGCTGCTCTACAACAGCGCGATGGAAGTGCCGACCTCGGTCCGCATAGCAACCGCTGGGGCCCGGACGGGTGCCCAAGGAGACATGAACGTCTCGCTGACGCTGATCTCGGATTCGATGGCCAAACCAACCGGTTCGACCCCGCACTGAAAGCGGTCTGCCTAGCGACAGTCCTGGCAGGCGTCCACCCGGCCCAAATCCGCATTGACGGCCCTGTACCTCCCTGATATACTGCCGTAGTTCAGGCCCACCGGCAGGTGCGGCCCACTTTGTGTGTGTTGCTAGGGAGACGCTGTTGCCCACGATTAACCAGCTCGTCCGTAAGGGCCGGGCGAAGACGGAAAAGAAGGTTAAGACCCGCGCGTTCCGCGTGATCCTCACCGGGCCCAAGCCGGGCCATCCGGATCTTCCCACCCGCCAGTTCGAAGTGACCGGCAACCCCCAGCGCCGCGGCGTCTGCACGCAAGTGAAGACGGTGACGCCCAAGAAGCCGAACTCGNNACTCGGCGCTGCGCAAAGTGGCCCGTGTCCGTCTTACCAACGGCGAGGAAGTGACGGCCTACATCCCCGGCATTGGCCACAACCTGCAGGAGCACTCGGTGGTGCTTGTGCGCGGCGGCCGTGTGAAAGATCTCCCGGGCGTGCGCTACCACATCATCCGTGGGACGCTCGACACGGCCGGCACCGCCAATCGTAAGCAAGGTCGCTCGAAATACGGCGCCAAGCGCACCGTGAAGAAGTAAGGAAATAGATGCCTCGTAAAGGACCGGCCCCGAAGCGGCAGATTCTGCCCGACCCGAAGTACAACTCGAAGATCCTCGCGCGCTTCATCAATAAGGTGATGCTCAGCGGGAAGAAGTCGACCGCCGAACAGGTCACCTACGGCGCGCTCGACCTCATTGCCGAGCGCACGGGTCGCGATCCGTATGAGATTTTCCAGCAGGCGCTCTCGAATGCGATGCCGCTGGTCGAAGTGCGTCCTCGCCGGGTCGGCGGTGCAACCTATCAGGTGCCGATGGAGGTTAGACCTGATCGGCGCCAGGCAATGGCGATGCGCTGGCTGATTGGCTATGCGCGTGCGCGCGGCGGCCGCTCGTTCGAGGAAAAACTCGCGGGCGAACTGCTCGACGCTTCGAACAACACCGGCGCGACCATCAAGAAGCGCGAAGACACGCACAAAATGGCGGAGGCCAACAAAGCCTTCGCTCACTATCGTTGGTAATCCAATTTTCTTAAAGATCAAATAACTGTGGCAACGAGAGAATATCCGCTCGAGCGGACTCGCAACATTGGCATCGCGGCGCACATCGACGCCGGCAA
>PMUE01000360.1:4618-9248 GCA_003167055.1 Vulcanimicrobiota bacterium
CGCATCATCTTCGTCAACAAGATGGACCGCATGGGCGCCGACTTCTTCAATGTGGTCGCGAAGATTCGCGAGCGCTTGGGTGCGCGCGCCGTTCCGGTCCAAGTGCCGATCGGTGCCGAAGACAACTTCAAGGGCGTGGTCGACCTCTTCACGATGCACAAGGTCATCTACACGGACGATCTTGGCAACACGATGGGCGACGAGCCGCTGACCGACGCCGACGGTGAACTCAAGGCAACCGCCGAGAAGTGGCGCCACGAACTGGTCGAGGCGATTGCCGAGCAAGACGACGAGCTGCTGGAGATGTTCTTCAACGGCGCCGAGCTGCCGGTCGATCGGATGAAGCTCGCGCTACGCAAGGCGACGATCGCCGGTTCGGTCCTGCCGATGCTGTGCGGTTCGGCATTCAAGAACAAAGGCGTGCAGCCGCTGCTCGACGCCGTGGTCGACTATTTGCCCTCGCCGCTGGAAGCCAAAGCCATCGTCGGGCTCGACAAGAACGGTAGCGACATCACGCGCAAGCCGGACGACAACGAGCCGTTCGCGGCGCTCGCGTTCAAGATCGCGACCGACCCGTACGGCAACTTGACGTATTTCCGCGTCTACTCGGGCACGCTCGAGAAGGGCTCGTACGTCTACAACGCGCGTTCGGGCCGCAAAGAACGTATCGGCCGCATTTTGCGGATGCACGCGAATCATCGCGAGGACATCGATGCGATCGGCGCAGGCGACATCGCGGCGGCGGTCGGACTTTCCGACACGCGCACCGGCGACACGCTCTGCGATGAGAAGCATACGATCTTGCTCGAGTCGATCACGTTCCCCGAACCGGTGATCTCACAGGCTATCGAACCCAAGTCGAAAGCCGACCAAGATCAGCTAGGCAAGGGCCTTACGCGTCTTGCGCAAGAGGACCCGACGTTCCGCATGTGGACCGACGAAGAGACGCAGCAGACGATCATCGCCGGTATGGGCGAATTGCATCTCGAGATCATTCTCGATCGCTTACGCCGCGAGTTCAAAGTCGAAGCCAATGTTGGTAAGCCGCAGGTCGCCTACAAAGAAGCCATTACCAAGACCGTTGAAAAGCAGGGCAAATTCGTCCGGCAGTCCGGCGGCAAGGGTCAATATGGCGACGTGTGGCTGCGCGTCGAACCGCTCACACCCGGATCGGGCTTCCAGTTCGAATGGAAGATCGTCGGCGGCGCGGTTCCAAAAGAATACGCTAAGGCCGTGCAACAGGGCATTGCGGAGTCGTCGCAGAGCGGCGTGCTCGCGGGATTCCCGGTGCTCGACTTCAAGGTGACGGCGTTCGACGGTTCGTACCACGACGTCGACTCGTCGGAAATGGCGTTCAAGATTGCCGCATCGATGGGCTGGAAAGAAGCCAATCGCGCGGCCAGTCCGGTTCTGCTCGAGCCGATCATGAAAGTCGAAGTGACCACGCCCAAAGACTACATGGGCGCGATCACCGGCGATCTCAATCGCCGTCGCGGCATGATCCAAGCGACGGAAGAGGCTCCGGGCGGTGCGCAGATCATTACCGCGCACGTCCCGCTCTCAGAAATGTTCGGGTACGCCACCGACATGCGTTCTGCAACGCAAGGCCGGGCAACGTACACGATGGAGTTTGCTCACTACGAGCAGGCTCCGAAGTCGGTCACTGAAGAGATCATTGCCAAGTCGGCCGGCAAAAAAGGCGCACCTGCTTAATAACTCATCGACGGATAAATAAGGAAGAACGAAAGAATCATGGCTAAAGCGAAATTTGAGCGCAACAAGCCGCACGTGAACATCGGTACCACCGGTCACGTCGACCACGGTAAGACCACGTTGACGGCGGCGATCACGAACTGCCTCTCAACCGAGGGTCTAGCGGCTAAGCGCGGCGTCGATGAGATTGACAACGCGCCCGAAGAGAAAGAGCGCGGCATTACGATCGCGATCTCGCACCAAGAGTACGAGACCAAGAAGCGGCACTACGCGCACGTCGACTGTCCCGGACATGCCGACTACATCAAGAACATGATCACNNACGGCGCGATCCTCGTGGTCGCCGCGACCGACGGCCCGATGCCGCAAACGCGCGAGCACATTCTGCTCATGCGCCAAGTCGGCGTGCCGCGGATCGTGGTGTTCTTGAACAAAGTCGACCTGGTGGACGACGAAGAGCTGCTCGAACTCGTCGAGATGGAAATTCGCGAACTGCTCACGCAGTACGAATTCCCCGGCGACGACACGCCGATCATCCGCGGNNATGCCGATCGAAGACGTGTTCACCATTACCGGCCGCGGTACGGTCGGTACGGGACGCGTCGAGCGCGGCCAGGTCAAGGTCGGTGAGGAAATCGAGATCGTCGGCTTGCAAGAGGAGACCCGCAAGTCGGTCGTGACCGGCATCGAAATGTTCCGTAAACTGCTCGACGTGGGCATCGCCGGCGACAACATCGGCGTGCTGCTGCGCGGTATCGACCGCAACGACATCGAGCGCGGTCAGGTGCTTTCGAAGCCCGGCTCGATCAAGCCGCACAAGAAGTTCCAAGCCGAAGTCTACGTCCTCTCGAAGGAAGAGGGCGGCCGTCACACGCCGTTCTTTGCGAACTATCGTCCGCAGTTCTACTTCCGTACGACCGACGTGACCGGCACGATCAAGCTGCCCGAAGGCGTCGAGATGGTCATGCCCGGCGACAACATCAAGATGGACGTCGAGCTGATCACCCCGATCGCATGCGAGCCCGGCCTGCGCTTCGCCATCCGCGAAGGCGGCCGGACTGTCGGCGCCGGCGTCGTCACCGCCGTCAGCGAGTAACATAGACAAGAGGAGGGGAGTCGTGCTAGACTCCCCTTCGGTCCCCCAGCCCTTTGAAAACTTGAGTTTAGGATAGAGATGTCAAAGCAGAAGATTCGCATTCGTCTGAAAGCGTACGATCACAAAGTTCTCGACCAGTCGGCCGAGCGTATCGTCGATACCGCCAAACGCACTGGTGCGTTCGTGAGCGGTCCGGTGCCGTTGCCGACCGAGATCAATCGTTTTTGCGTGCAACGCTCGACGAACAACGACAAGAAGTCGCGCGAGCACTTCGAGATGCGCACCCACAAGCGCCTCATCGACATCCTTCAGGCCTCGCCCAAGACGATGGATGCGCTGATGCATCTCGACTTGCCGGCCGGGGTCGACATCGAACTCAAGGCATAGTAGTCCGAACGTACCAACGGAAATGAATCAAAAGGCCCGAAGCTAAGCTTCGGGCCTTTTTTTGTTACCAGAGGGGAGCCGTGATGAGTCTCCGACGCGTTTTCGTCCTCGTGCTTTGTATTTTGGCGGGTAGCTTGGGCGTGGCCCGCGCCGATGACACCGATGCGCTGCGCACGATGCTAGCGCTGTCGATGTTCCCGAACGGCGAAGTGCAAGTCGGCGCGCTGCCAACAGACGGCTTCACCATCCCTCAACCCTCAGGACTGAGGGTGCTCGGAAGTATCACCGGTTCGTCCAATGGCAAGGTCACGAGCGAGGTGCTGTACTACGAGGCGATACCGGGGTCTGCTCCGTCCGCGCCGGCGTACGCGTACGGGCAAAAACTCATCAGCGCAGGCTGGCGGCCCGCCTTCTCGCCGATTGCTAATATCTTTGCCTCAGCCCTCACGGGCCAGGCGGCGCCGCAGACAATGTGCAAAGCGGGAATGCCGACGATCAACGTGCGCGCAGTACACGAGTATCTGATCGTGCGCGTAGACGTGGGACCCGGTATTTGCGCTTCGCTGCAACATATGCCCGGCAGCATGCAGGCACCCAGCGTGGCGAAAGCTCCGTATCCAGTCTTTGCAGCTCCAGATGGCTCGACGTTCGTTGGAGGGTCAAAGCAAACGTTCAACGGAGTCTCACATTTGGCGTCGATTGGCATCAACTCGTCGCTAGAGGCAACGGTGATTCTCTCGGGACTGGCTCAACAAATGGTCAACGCCGGTTGGAAATCGAAGACGGCACTTGCGTCCGATGGTGACACGCAAGCCTTCGCGATAAAGGATAAAGATGGCGTCGATTGGATTGCCGCGCTGAGCGTGGTATCGATCGCTCCGAACGAGTATCTGTTTACTGCGTCGGCGTTCAAGACCACGGAGACGGGCACGAGCTCCGTTAGCGCTGCGCGATGAGGGCGACACTCTTGGCGATCGCGATCGTATTCACGTCGTTGCCCGCATCCGCGGGTAACTGGACCGTGGACGTGGCCAACCAGAGCGACGGATGGGTCTGGGTGACGGTGCGCGCGTCGGTAGAAAAGATCATCGGCACGAGGATTGAGAATATCGCGTGGTACTGCGTGGGACCGCCCAGCAACAGCCACCGCGCGGACTTCTCCGAACGCCCCGAGGAGGCGCTCTTCGAGATGACGGCTCAGAAGAATTGCGCGCATCCGCTCGTCAGCACCCAGGGGAGGAACGCCGACGAGAACGGCAACATCCGCGCTACCGTCATCAATAACCCGTGCGCGGTCGGCTACCCGTGCGTGAGGTACCGGCTAAAATGAGCCGGAACGGCTCGCGCTACGGTGGCCTCTGCGTCTTGGCGGCGATCCTGCTCCCGTTGGCGGTGATTGGGGCCCGCGGCGGCGACTTCGATCGGGTGATCTTC
>PMUE01000352.1 GCA_003167055.1 Vulcanimicrobiota bacterium
GATCATGCCGTTCGTGCGCGAGCACGCATTCGAGATGAGCGACGACGTGATGCGTAAGCACATCGACCTGTACGTGAACGACCACAGCAGCGATATCGGCGAGGACGGCATCGCTGCGGTCAACGAGCTTTTCGCCCGCGCTCGCGCGGCAGCGATCCTACAAGCCGATGCAGCGCCGCACTTTTCTTAGGATCGCCGGCGCGTTACCGCTGCTGGCGGCAGCCGCGCCGCCGGCCAACGTCACGCTCGGCGACGAGATCTTCCTCTCGCAAACCTGGCGCGAGTTGAACGCGCGGCGCGTCGGCGTGATCACCAATCAAACCGGCGTGACCTCGCGTCTCGAAACGCTGGTCGATGCGATTCGCCACAACCCGGCGATTGCGTTGCGCGCGATCTACGCACCCGAGCACGGCTTTCGCGGCGACCGGACCGCCGGCTCGTATGTGCCGTCGTACGTCGACGCGGCGACCGGCTTGCCCGTCTATAGTCTGTACGGACCGACCCGTCACCCCAGTGAAGCGATGCTGCACGACGTCGATGTGCTGCTCTTCGATATCCAGGACGTTGGGTCACGCGCGTACACGTTTATTTCGACGATGGCCTACGGAATGCAAAGCGCCGCTGCGCAAGGCAAGGAATTCTGGGTGCTCGATCGCCCAAATCCCGTCGGTGGCACGCAAGTCGAAGGCCCGGTGCTCGAACCGAGCGAGGAGTCGTTCATCGGACTCTATCCGATCGCGATGCGCCACGGCATGACCGTCGGAGAGCTCGCGCGGCTGTTCAACGACCACTTTAGCATCGGCGCGAAACTGCGTGTCATTGCGATGCACGGCTATACGCGAGCGATGATTTGGCCCGATACTGGCTTGCAATGGGTGCCGAGCTCACCGAATATCCCGACCTGGCAGACGACGTTCCCCTACATAGCTACCGGCCTGATCGACAACGCAGGCGTGAACGGCGGCGTCGGCACCACGTCACCGTTCTTTTATGCGGGCGGCGACGGAATTGATCCGGATGCGCTCGCGGGCCGGCTCAACGCGCGCAACCTGCCCGGTGTGTATTTTCGGGCGGCCTCCTGGTCGCCGATTGCCGGATTTTGGGCGGGCAAGGAACTGCGCGGCGTCGAGTTGATGATCGTGGATCCGCGCACGTTCACGGCGGTTCGCAGCGCGGTCGAGATTCTTTGCGCGGTGCGCGACATCGCGCCGCACCAAATCTCCATCAAGGAGCCGGCTTCGCTCGATCGCGATTGGGGCACCACGTCGCTGCGCCTCGGTCTGACCGCAGGAAAAAGCGCCGACACCATTATGGGCGAATGGCGCCCGCGCTTGGAGGAGTTCGAAGACCTGCGTTCGCGCTATCTGCTGTACTAAGCGGCGCCGGGTAACTCGTCGACGCGGCTGATGATGTTCATCGTGTGTGAAAAGGTGATTGACCGCAACATGGTGGCAACGCGCTCCTCGAGGGCGACGCACGTGACACGCGCGTCGAGCTCCGATGCGCGGCGCAGCAGCCCCTGCAGCGCCGCGATCGTCGCTTCCTCGAGATTGGGGAACGTGTCCATGACGACAACGATGTTTTTCCGGCCGCTCGCCGCAAAGCGTTCGACCTGCGCGAGCAGCACCGCATCGAGCGGTTCGCTCCCGCGAGCATGACCCGTGATAAACGCGAGGTTATGCTGTGTCATCGTGAGACTATCGTACGACAGACGCCTGTGCACGGCATTAGCCACCTGGTAAAGCGTTGGGGCTCCCGGCTATACAAGAGCGGTACCTCTGTCGTATAGTTGGGCATGGCTGCGACCCTCCTCGACTCTCGCTACGACACCGACGCCTGCGGCGTGGGGTTTGTGGCGGCGCTCGACGGACGGCCCTCGCGTGAGGTGCTCGACCGGGCGTTGGTCGCGCTCACGCGCCTGAGCCACCGCGGCGCGGTCGCATCCGACGGCCGCAGCAGCGACGGCGTCGGCATCCTGACCCAGATCCCGCGAGCGTTCTTCGGAGCGGATGGGGTTGCGATGCTCTTCCTCAACCCGGCCCGGTTCGAGCATGAATCCGCGATCTTCGCACGACTGATTACCGAGCACGGATTCGTACACATTACCTGGCGCGACGTACCGATCGACCCCTCGCTCCTCGGCCCGAAAGCTCGAGATGGACTCCCAAAGATACGGCAGGCGCTGCTCACCGCAGCACCCACGGAGCATCCATCCAGCGACGGCGCCGACGAACTCGAGCGCCGTTGCTCATTATTGCGTAAAGCGTTCGAGCGCGACTGTCCGGACGCGTATGTGTGCTCGCTCTCATCGTGTACCATCGTTTATAAGGCGCTCTGCGCGAGCGGGGATTTGGCGGCGTTCTACCCCGATCTCGCCGACTCGGCGTACGCCTCAACGTTCGCCGTCTTTCACCAGCGTTACGCGACGAACGTGCTGCCGCGCTGGTCGCTGGCTCAACCGTTCCGGCTGCTCGCCCACAACGGGGAGATCAACACGATCTGGGGCAACCGCTCGCGGATGGAGGCGCGACGCGCGTCGCTCCCGCCCGCGTTCGAACCGCTGCTCACCCCCGGCCTCTCGGACTCGGGCAGCCTCGACGAAGTCGCCGAGTTGCTCGCGCGCCATGGCCGCACCGTTTGCGAATCGCTGCGCATGCTAATGCCGCCGGTCGCCGATCGCAACGAATCGCTCTTTCATCGATATCACGCCGACGTCGTCGAAGCCTGGGACGGCCCCGCCGCGGTGGCCTTCGCCGACGGCAACTACGTCGGCGCCGCGCTCGATCGCAACGGGCTGCGCCCGTGCCGGTACACGATCGACGACCGCCTGATCGTTGCCGGCTCGGAAGCCGGCATTGCGGACCTCGATCCCGAGCGCATCGTCTGCAGCGGGCGACTGGGCCCCGGTGAAATGATTGCCTTTGACGTCGTGAACGCTCGCGTGCTCTTCGATGCCGATCTCACGCGCCTCTTCGATGCCGGTACGCCGTACAGCGAGTTGATCGAAGACGAGCGGCTCGAGGAGGTCGCGGCGCAGACGCTCGCTCCCGAAGCGCTCGTGGAGTTACAGCACCGCTTCAACTACTCGCGCGAAGACGTCAAGATGATCCTCGAACCGATGGCGGCCGATGCGAAGGAACCGCTCTGGTCGATGGGCGACGATACGCCGCTCGCGCCGCTGGGTCGCGCGCCGCGTCCGATCTACAACTACTTCCGGCAACGCTTTTCGCAGGTGACGAATCCGCCGATCGACCCGATCC
>PMUE01000120.1 GCA_003167055.1 Vulcanimicrobiota bacterium
ACATTGGGGAGGATGATGCCGCGCTCGTGTTGTCCGTGCAACAGCGTATCGATCGAGGTGACGAATGCCGCGTATTGATGCAGCAGCGCAATGTACTGCTGCGCATCCGCCGGCGTCCCGATCGGCGTTGCGGCAACGAGTGCCGTCAACTCACTGATCTGGGATCCGCCGGCGTATGGCGTCGCCTGCTGCTGCAGCCAAAAGTACTTTTGCTCCGCAACCGCATTCGTGGATAGATACCCTAATGTCTGATAGGTAAGCCAACGGTTGTGATCGAGCGCCGTGGCGTCGATCGCTTTGAGATTCGCAAGCACCGTCGCACCGAAAGTCGCGTCATCCGCAGCATTCTCGTAGGTGATCGCGCGAATGGTTTCGATCGGAAGACCCAGTTCCGCGCGCAACACCACGTCGATTTGCTGGTCGCGTTGCCAATAGCTCGAAGCGATCGCGTCGAGCGCAGCGGCCGGAGTTTGCGGCACGGGCGTCGGAGAGGCCGGCCCAACGGCGAGAAACGCCACCGACAAAGCGCATACCAACGATCGCTGTATGGACCTCATTGGATGGCTCTGCTACCCCGGGTTCCGGCTGACCTTCCGTAGAAGATCGCCGCATGACCAAGCGCCTCCCGGTCGTCTTTTTCGGCCACGGCAATCCAATGAATGCGCTCGACGACAATCCTTACGCCGCGCAATGGCGCGCAATGGGAGCGGAGCTGCCGCGCCCGCGCGCGATTCTCGCAGTCTCAGCGCATTGGTACGTGCCCGGCACCCTCGTTACCGCGAATCAGTATCCGCGAACGATTCACGATTTCGGTGGCTTTCCTCGCGAGCTCTACGCGATGCAGTATCCGGCTCCCGGCGATCTCGGCTTAGCCGCGCGCCTCACCGATTTGCTCGCGGATTATGGCGCCGTGGGTGACGAGCGCTGGGGACTCGATCACGGCACATGGTCCGTGCTGTGTCACGTCTATCCCAAGGCCGATATTCCAGTCGTGCAGCTCAGCATCGACGAAACGCTCGAGCCCGCACTGCATTTCGAGATCGGCACGCTCTTACGGCCCCTGCGTGACGAAGGCGTGATGATTGTCGCCAGCGGCAACGTCGTTCACAACCTCCACGCGTTCGCATGGGGACGCCATCCGGTCGAGCCCTTCGATTGGGCCCAACGCTTTGAAACCAAAGCGCGCGAATGCTTGCTAGCGCGTGAATTCGATCCATTGATCGAATACGAATCGCTTGGCGAAGACGCGCGACTCTCCGCGCCGACCCCGGATCACTATCTCCCACTTCTCTATGCGATGGGCGCGTCGGACGAGCACGACGGCGTGACCTTCCCGGTCGAGGGTATCGACGGCGGATCGGTCTCAATGCTGTCAGTGCTCTTTTCATGATGACCGCCCGTAACGCTACGCTGATTCTCGTTAACCTCTACTGGCTTCCGCTCTCTTTGCAAGAGGCGGCGCTGCTCGCGATTGCCATCCCGGCGGCCTTGCTGCATCTGGCGCCGGAAAATCACGTGGTCGTCTATTCGGTGCTCGCAAGCCTTATCAATGTCATCAGCGTCTTCTTGCCCTGGCCGGTCGGCGCGCTTTCCGATCGTTTGCGCGGGCGCGGGACACCGCGTCAAGCTCTTGCACTGCTCGGCGCCGCACTCAACGTGATTGGCTTGATATTGGCAATGAGCGCTGCAACGATAGTGACCTTCGACGCAGCAATCATCCTCGCGACGGCGGGCGCGGCCATCAGCACCACCGCCTATCAGGCGATGCTGCCCGAAGCCGTCGCTCGCGCATCCTGGGGTGTCGCGTCGGGCATTCGTGGCGCGTTCACCTTGCTCGGAACCGTGATCGGTCTCGCGGTAGGCGGCCTCTTTGACCCGAAGACCGTCTTTCTCACCTGCGCGGCATTCGTGGCGGTGAGCGCGATCTCGCTGCGCGGACTTGCGCCGCGCGAGCAGGACGCGGAGGATCACGCACACATTCGCGACTGGCACGACTTCATCGTCGTCTTCATCGGACGAGCCTGCATCGTGTTCGGATTGACGCTGCTCGGAACGTTCGTGCTGTACTTCTTCCGCGACATTCTGCACGTGGCCGATCCGTCGCGCGGGACCGGATTGACCGGCATCGCCGGGCTCGTCGGCGCCGTATTCTCGAGCATCGCGCTCGGGCTGCTCTCGGATCGCATTCGTCCCTACCGCAAGATCGTCGTCGCGCTGTGCGGCATCCCGATGGTCATCGCCGCATCGGGCTATGCGGTCGCCCCGCACAATGCGTCGATCTTCGTCTGTGCGCTGCTCTTTGGCATCGGCTACGGCGGCGTACTTTCGAACGGATGGGCGCTTGCGCTCGATGCCATGCCGGCGATGCGCGATGTCGCACGCGACCTAGGCATTTGGGGCATGGCGACGCACGTGCCGGCGATCATCGCACCACTGATCGGTGCCGGGATGATCCGCGCATTTAACGGATCGATCAACGGCTATCGCGCGCTCTTTGCGCTCGCCGCACTCGCATTTGCCATCGGCTCGGTCTCGGTGCTCGCGGTGCGTGGAAACGGAAAGCCGTGAAGCCTAACGCGATTCGCAGGATCGCGCCGCTCTATCTCCAGCCGATGCGCTGGATGGCATACGTGAGCGTCGCCGGCTATCATCGGATCGCGTATCGCATTCGCTCGTGGGGTCAGTTGCCGCGACGACGCGGCCCGACGCTGATCGTGGCCAATCATCAGCACGAGATCGAATCCCCGGTCATCGTCGCCGACCTTGGCCTGCGGTCGTTGGCGTGGCGCGATCCGATCTTCACGGTGTCGTCGCGGCGCATGTGGGAACCGGGGTTCTTCGCCGAACGGGTTCCGTGGCTACGCATCGCTCGCGAGGCGAATCTGGGCTGGCTGTTCGGCTCGCTCGGCATGCAGCCGATCGAGAACGAGCTGCAAACGCGTCCGTACGCGAGCATCGCGTACACGTTGATTGGCTTGCACGGCGACCTGAGTGTCGCGAGCGTCTTCCGCGACCGGGTGCTCTCGCAGCTTCCGCCCGGTGTCCACAAGCTCAGCGACCTCTTGAGCGTGCGCTATTTCGCCTTTGCACGCTCCTACGTACGCATACCCGATATCGTAGAGCCATATCGCGATGCCGTAATGCGCGCCACACGCACCCAACTCGACGCCGACATCGCGCACTTCGAAGACCTACAGCGTGACGGCGCGACGATCTTTCTCACGCCGGAGGGATTCTACAGCGGCGACGGCAAGATGCGCCCGCTACGCGGCATCCTCGCCCACCTCGTGCCGCTCGCGACCGTCTGGCTCACCGCGATCAGCTACGATCCGTACGACGCGAAACGGCTTACCGTGCTCTATCGCGTGACGCCGGCGCGCGAGGGGATCGCGCTCGACCTCCAACTCAAAGCGGCGCGCCCGGTCACGACCAGCGCGTTGGTCTGCACCTATCTCGCCGATCACCCAAACGCAAGCGACGCCGACGTTTTGCACGCCGTGCGCGAACAGCTTGCGGCGCTGCCGCCACCCGCGTTCGTCGTGCCGGAGCTACGCGAGCAGCCTGCGATCGCCGTGCGACGCGTGCTCGAAAATCTGCGACGGGTGGGCAACAAGCATCCGCAATTTCCGCGCACCGACGACATGATCGCGTATCAGGCGAACTTCCACGCTGAAACACTGCAGGGCTTAGCGTCGGCGTAGCGCGGCGGCGATAACGCGGCCGGCGAGATCCGCGCATTTCGGCGCCTCGCGCGAAAGCCACAGTGCTTCGCTCCAGTTGCGCGGATTGAGCATCGCGCGTGCCGGATTCAGCCAGGCAGTGGAAAGTTCGCTGCTTGGCGTGTCGAGGATCACGCGCACGACCGCGAGCAAATCCACCAGGATGCGACCGCTCTCCATGTCGACCGCGGCAAAGCCGCGCGACGCCCACTCGGCGCGCTCCGAGCCATTGATCAGCGTGGCACTGGTGAGCAGCGGCGCGTCGACGAATGCGCCGGCGACCTCGCGCGCAGCCCTGCGCAGACGGAGCGTCCAATCCGGATCACACGCAATCGACACGCCATCGGTCGTGCTCACGGATGATGGAATCACAATCGTTCCGGTCGGCAGATCCGCGCGCAATCCACCGGCGAGTCCGCAGCTAATCGCGACGCGCCCGAGTGACGAGGCGTGCAGCCGTGCGAGCCCGATACCCGACACGACGACGTGCGCTTGCGGCGCGTGTCGCCGCACGGCGCGCGCTTCGAGACTGGTCGCCGCGATAATCGCCGGCTCGTCAGGCGGCGTAGCCATGATCTCGATACCAGACGATGGCGCGAACCAGCGCATCGAGAACCGGACGCACGCGAACACCGAGTGCGCGCTCTGCCTGTGTCGAATCGACGAACATCTCGCGCTGCGACATACGCACACCCTCCAGCGGAACAAACGGCTTCGCTCCGGTCAGCCGGCAACGTGTTTCGTCGACCCAGGCCGCCGCGTACATCAGCGCGATTGGAGCGCGCACGCGCGGCGCCGCGCGTCCGGTGAGTTCGGCCAACAAATCCCAAAGTGCATCGAAGGTGAAATTCTCGCCGCCGATGACGAACCGTTCTCCGATCGGGCCGCGCTCGAGCGCCGCGACGTGGGCTTCCGCAACCTGCTCCACGTCGACGAGGTTCATGCCGCCGCCTTTGGGCGGGCGCGCAATCATCTTGCCGCGCATGAAATCGACGAGCATCCCGCCGGTCGGGGTCGGTTTCCAATCGCCCGCGCCTACCGGTGCCGTCGGCAGCACCGCAACCGTCGGCAGCCGGCTCGCAAAGGCCGCGCGCTCTTGCAAGACCTTCGATCCGTGATAATCCAGCGCGCCCCAGGTAAAGATGTGCGCTTCTCCATCGAGCGTCGCCGAGCTGGAGGTCAGCACCCCACGCTCGACGCCGGCGAGGTGCGCCGCGGCGAAGAGCCCCTCGGTGCCAAGTACGTTCACGCGCCGGACCGCATCACGGTCGCGGGGTCCAAACGAATACTGCGCCGCACAATGCACGAGATACCGGCAGCCGTCGAGCCCGCGCGCGAGCGTGCCGGGGTGGCGCAGATCGCCGCTGACGATTTCGCAGCCTTCGACCGGCGCCATCGGCCCGCGCGCCAGCGCGCGCACCCGATAGCCGGCATCAAGAAGCGCACGTAGAACGTGCGCTCCAACGAAGCCCGAACCGCCGGTTAAGAAAACGCGATCAGCTGGTGCCAAGCGCCGCGCGAATCGATTCCTTGATCGAACCGGTGGTGCGGATCACCGCCGTCGGTTCGTAGCCGCAGTGCGCCATGCAGTT
>PMUE01000130.1 GCA_003167055.1 Vulcanimicrobiota bacterium
GCCATCCTCGCCGGTGTAGCCGGTTCGCGCAATCGTAGCGGGGACGCCGTCAACGCGGCCTTCGACGCAGAAATAATACTTGAGAGCATCGAGGTCGACGTCGACGTGCGGCTGGAGCATCGCGACCGAGCGCGGGCCTTGAATCGCAACGAGCGACCATTTGCCATGCTGGTTCTTGAGCTCGACGCCGACCTCGGGGTAATTGGCGTTGAGGTGCTGCCACATCTTATCTGCGTTCGAGGCATTGACGACCAGCAGCCAGCGCTTTTCGAGACGGTAGAAGATCGTATCGTCGTGCGTGCCGCCGCTCCGATTGCAAAACAGGTTGTAACGCGCCTGCATCGGCTTCATCGTCCCAACCGCATTCGTGGTTAGGGTGTCTGCCCAGCGCGCGACCATATCGCCGGTGAGCCAGAACTGGCCCATGTGCGAGAGGTCGAAGAGTCCGGCGCGGTGACGCACGGCATCGTGTTCCCGCAAGATGCTCGAATACTGCACCGGCATTTCGAAACCGGCAAACGGCACGAGACGCGCACCGAGCTTGCCGTGCTCATCGTAGAGCGCAGTGCGACGAAGATCGCTCGACGTGCTCATAGCTTTGGCGCCTCCTCGGCGTTGGTGTTGAGAAAGTTGAGCGTCGAGTGCGCAACCAGCTTGCCGTTGCTCCTGACCTCGACCTCGCCGTAGCAGATGCGACGGCCGGCGCGCAGGACGCGCGCTTCGGCGATTAAGTCGTGCGGCGGCAACGCCGGCGCGAGAAAGTTGCATTGCAGCGACACCGTGACCGTGTCTTGCTGCCGGCCGTAAATTGAAGAAAGCGCTACGTAAAACACGGTATCGCACAGGCTGACAATCGCGCCGCCATGGACCGCGCCCGAGCCATTAGCGATCTCAGGACGATAGGGCATGCGCATCGTCGCTTTGCCGTGCTCGACACTCTCGAGCTTGAGATCGAGCAGCGCAACGAAGTGCGACTTTTCTTTCTCCCAGCGGTGCGGCGCTGAGCTGAAATCGGGATGCATAGTCCCCTCAGAATACCGGGCCATCGGCCGCCAGCGCACGACGAAGGTAGAGTGGGAGCGAGAACAGCCGGCGATGGGTCTGCCCGTCGTAGAAGAAACTCTCGCCGCGCAGATTCTTACCGTACGCATCGACCGCCCCCGGATCGAGACCGGCTACATCGACCGTATCGCTGCAGGCCAAGAACGCCCAATCGGTATCAAAGGCCGGAACGAACGTGAAGAATGACGTCACATACTTGTAGTGACGGCGCAGCGTGCGTGACATTTTGCAATGTAGCGAGTAATTATTGAATGCCGCCGTGCTGGCTTGCAGCACATAGACACCACCGTCAGCTAGGCGCGACTTTATCAAGCGAAACACGTTTTCATTGAAGAGGATGTTGCTGGGCGAGTCTTCGAGCGGCTCGGTGAGATCGGAAATGATCACGCCGTATCGCTCGTCGTGCTCGCGCATGTACGCCAGCGCATCACCGATCACGACGTTGGCGCGCGGTTCATCGAACGCGCCGTTCGCCCATTCGGGTAGATATTTTTTGGAAAGATCGACCACCAATCCGTCGATGTCGACCATCGTGCAGCGCTTTACGCCCGGGTGGCGCAGCACTTCACGCAAGGTCGCGCCCTCGCCGCCGCCGAGAATGAGCACCTCGCTGCGGTCCGCAGCGCCGGCCATTGCCGGATGCACGAGCGTCTCGTGATAGATCTTCTCGTCGCCTTGCGAGCTCTGCGTGTCGCCGTCGAGGATCAGCATTTTACCGAACACCGGCGTCGAGATCACCGCCACTTGCTGAAAATCAGAACGACCCGAGAAATAGACATTCTCGATAGCGTGGTGGTGGGCTTCGGTCGGAGCGGACTCTTCGACGTACCACTGCCAGTTTTCGGTTTTCGGCATCGCGGCCACCAGGCTTCGCCATAAGCGAAGGGCACCCCCGTGGGGGTGCCCTTCGTAGATTCCGCCTGAGGTATGCTACGCGGAAAGCGCGGTCGTCTCGTGATCTCGCGTGACTGCGTGGGTAAACGCTCCGCCGGGCTGCGCGATCCCGCGCTTGACCTCGGTCGTGAGCATCGTCTTTGCGCTTAGTGCCTTGGCTGCAAACTCACATGCAAGCCATGGATCAGTGTGGTCGCCGCACGTATAAAAATCCATTGCTGCGTAGCCGGTCTCCGGCCACGTGTGGATCGAGATGTGCGACTCTGCGAGAACGACCACCCCGGAGACACCTTGCGGTTCGAACCGATGGAACGCAACTTCCATAATGGTGGCGCGCGATGCACTTGCCGCTCCGATCATCATCTCGCGGACCGCATCGACGTTGCTGAGTGCCGCGGCATCACAGCCGGACAGCTCACACACAATGTGCGTGCCGAGTGCCTTCAATTTTTCCGCTCTCCTAGACCTCGGGGGAATCCCACCTCCGGACTTGTCGGCTGGCGCCTGCTGTGCAGCGTCACGTCCCCGACCTATCGACGAACTCTTGCCGGCGCTTTTCGGTGCACGGGCGATTCATCGCGATGGCGCGAAAAGGGCGCGCCTACCCCCTACCGTGGACCTACCGCTCGGGGGTCAGCCCAAGCTCAATACCCCAGGTCCGGCGAACATAATATCGCCCCAGACCCCCCCTGTAAACCCCTTTAGCATAATAAGTTCTTAAGGGCTGGACCAAAGATAATGAAGATCAGACTTCAGAATCTTGACTATAGGGGTCAGCGTGGTACGCTCTGAGCGATGACCACACCTGCTCAGCTCCCCGTCTCCGAGGACTATCGCCACGGGTTCCACGACACCGAAGAAAACTATGTTTTCAAGTCGGACAAGGGGCTCACGCGCGAAATCGTCGAGCGCATCAGCGCGATGAAAAACGAACCGGAATGGATGTTGGAGTTCCGGCTCAAGGCCTATGAGATCTTCGTCTCCAAGCCGATGCCGACGTGGGGCGACACCGAGTTGCTCAGTGCAATCGACTTCGCCGACATCCACTACTTCGTGAAATCGACCGACAAGACCGAGCGCTCGTGGGACGACGTGCCCGACGACATCAAGCGCACGTTCGATCGTTTGGGCATCCCGGAGGCCGAGCGTAAGTTTCTCGCCGGCGTTTCCGCGCAATACGAATCGGAAGTCGTCTATCACAACGTCAGCAAGGAGCTCGACGCCCAGGGCGTGTTGTTCTGCGACATGGATACGGCAGTCAAGCAATATCCCGATATCGTCCGGAAGTATCTGGCGACGGTGATCCCGATCGCCGACAACAAGTTTTCGGCTCTCAATTCGGCAGTCTGGTCGGGTGGCTCGTTCATCTACGTGCCGAAGGGCGTGCACGTGGAGATCCCGCTGCAGGCCTACTTCCGGATCAACACCGAGAACATGGGCCAGTTCGAGCGCACGCTGATCATCGCCGACAAGGGCGCGAAGGTGCACTACATCGAGGGCTGCACCGCACCGAAGTTTTCCACTTCGTCGCTGCACAGCGCGGTCGTCGAGTTGGTCGCGCACGATGATGCCTCGATTCGCTACACGACGATCCAGAACTGGTATCGCAACATCTACAATCTCGTCACCAAGCGTGCGATCGCGAACAAGAACGCAACGGTCGAATGGGTCGACGGCAACATCGGCTCCAAGCTGACGATGAAGTACCCGTCCATCTACTTGATGGGCGAGGGCGCTCGCGGCGAGATTCTCTCGATGGCATTCGCCGGCGAGGGTCAACACCAGGACGCGGGCGCGAAGGTGATTCACGCCGCGCCCAACACGACGTCGGTCGTCACCAACAAGAGCGTGAGCGCGCACGGTGGTAAGACAACGTACCGCGGCCTCGTCGAGATATTTCCGGGCGCGGTTGGCGCGAAGACACGCGTGAGATGCGACGCCTTGATCATGGACGATCAATCGGCGAGCGACACAAAGCCAACGATGAAGATTCACGAGCAGCGCTCGACGGTTGAACACGAAGCGAGCGTCTCAAAGATCGGCGAGGATCAGCTCTTCTATACAATGTCGCGCGGACTATCCGAAGCTGACGCGACGGCGATGATCGTCAACGGTTTCTTCGACTTCTTCGTGAAAGAATTGCCGATGGAATACGCGGTCGAATTGAACCGGCTGGTCAAAATGGAAATGGAAGGCGCTGTCGGCTAAGGCTGCAGCCCTCCTCGCCGTGGTAGCGTGCGTTCTTCTAACGCGCGCCCCGGCTCATGCCTACGACGTCATCTGCGAAGCCGCCATACCCGCAACGATGGTCGACAAGATCGATTCCGCGACCGCATACCCGGGGATGCCCTTTCGCTTTAAGATCACGATCACGGCACGCATCGACGACGTGCTTGTGCCGGAGAACACGATCGGCTACGGCGTCGTGCGCGAAGTTACGGCTTCGGGGAGCCACAATCGTAACGGCTCGATCGTGCTCGAGATGCGCGAGCTGGTCCTTGGCAAGCGGCTCCTTCAAGTGATGGCAGATCCGCGCGATACCTCGATCTGGGCGCCGGCCGCGACGATCACCGAAGCCGCAAGCGGCTATCTTCCCGTCCCGGGGATCGTGCGCACCGCGGTAGATGACGTGCGCCACGGACGCAACGTCGTAGTCGGCCCCGGGCTCGTCTTTCACATCGTCGGCCTCCCCGATCCGAGGAACCTCGCGCCTTGCCACAAAGTCGGGCAGTGATGGAACGAGCTCTCGGCGCTGCAGCCGACATCCCGCCGGGACGCGAGAAGTCTTTCAACGTCGACGGTAGCGAGATTCTCGTGTGTAACGTCGGTGGTACGTTCTATGCTATCGACGACGTATGCACGCATGACGGCGGTCCGCTCGACCAGGGCATGCTCGAGGGCTATTGCGCCATCTGTCCGCGTCATGGTGCAACCTTCGACGTGCGCACGGGTGCCGCGACGCTGCCGGCGGTGATTCCCGTCGCGACGTACACCGTCGTCGAGCGCGGCGGTACGCTCTACGTGCAGCTATGATGCGCACCATTCTCAGCGCGATCGCGATCGTCGTTGGAGTCGTCGTCCTCATCATCGCACTGTATGCCGGCAACATCGCGGTCGGCATGCATTCCACCGCGACCGTCAGCGGCACGATCGCCGGAAGCGGCGTGCGCGCTCCCGTGCAAATTTTGCGGGACGTGCGCGCCGTACCACACATCCGTGCGCCCAACGACCACGATCTCTTCTTTGCCGAAGGCTACGTCATGGCGCAGGATCGGCTCTTCCAGCTCGACCTGCTGCGCCGATTCGTCTACGGGAATCTCTCCGAAATTCTCGGGTCGGCCGCTTTACGATCTGACGAGAATGCGCGCGTGGTGCCGGTTCGCGCAATCGTCGAACGACAATGGCAAACACTCGACGCCCGAGAGCAGGCGATGGTGCAAGCCTTTACCGACGGCGTCAATGCGGCGGCGAAGCGTGAGCCCACGCCGGTCGAGTTCCGCGTGCTCGATTACGACATGAAGCCCTGGCAGCCGCAAGACTCGCTCGCGGTGTCGTTTGCGACCGTGCTCGATCTCACCGACAACTGGAACGATATCGCCGCGCGCATTGGGAATGAACCGCTGCTGACCGATCCGTGTTTCGACGCCCCGGTCACCGAGGGTCTCGCGCGCGTTGCCGATCCTGCACACTGCAGCGCGAACGCCGCTCGCGCGGCCTTAATTCGCAGCCTACTCGATACGCGTCCACCGATCGGCAGCAACAACTGGGCCGCCGGCGCCGCACACACGCAGACGAAACGCGCGCTGCTCGCGAACGACCCGCATCTGCATCTCGGCATTCCCGGCGTGTGGTATCTCGTCGACATGCAGGCCCCAGGCTTTCACGCCGCCGGCGCAACGCTGGTCGGCACACCCGGCGTTACGTTGGGCCACAACGACCGCATCGCGTGGGGCGCAACCAACGGAACGGTCACGGCGCTGAGCATCTTCGATCGACCGGCATCGCTCGACGAAGCAGACTGGCAGACCGAGACCTTTCACCTGCGCGTCGGCCGCGACGTCACCAAAAAGTACTATCGCGGACCACACGAGTTCGGCACCAATGTCCTCGTGAGCGGCGCCCCGCGCTTTATTCTCGTTCGCTGGAATGCGTACGAGACACCGCGTTCGCCGTTCATGACCTTCGACGGACTCAACCGCGCGCGCAGCATCGAGGATGCGCTCGCGGCGCTGCGTCGCTATCCGGGACCAACGCAGAACTTCGTGCTCGCCGATGTGAGCGGCCGCGTTGCCTATCAGCTCGGCGGTGAGATTCCCGACGATCCGTTGTGGTCGCGCGCCATTCATCCGGCCGGCGATCTCGCCAAACACTATCCGAACGTTCCGTTCGATAAGCTCCCGCACGTTGCACCGTCGCTCGGCGCAATCGTGTGGACGTCGAACAACAAGATCTACGGCGCGTCATATCCCTATCGTCTCAGCGCATCGTTTGCCACGCCATGTCGCGCCTATCGCGTCGCGCAGCTGCTACGAGCGCGGAAGACCTACGACGTCGACTACTTCGCCTCCATGCAGATGGACGTGCTCTCGGTCTGCGAACGCCAACTCGCGTCCTACGTTCCGGCGCTCATTGCCTGGGACGGTCGCTTCACGCCGGACTCCGCCGACGCGACCGCCGCCTATCATTTGCGCCTGGCGCTCGTGCGCGAGTTCGGCGGAATGACCAAAGCCATGCTCGGTTCGCGCGCACGGCCAGGCGCCATCACCGCACTGGCCGCGGTTGGCGATCCATCGCCGCAACCGTGGGGCGTCGCCGGCGCGGTACAGGTAGAACATCCGCTCGCGGCACTCGGCATGGCGTTTTTGAACGGCACGAAGTTCGCCGGCAATGGCGACGCATACACCGTGCACGTGCAGAACAACGGCTTCTCGCAGAGTTTTCGCGCGGTGTGGGACGTCGGCAACTGGGACGCCGGCGGCATCACGATTCCGCAAGGTGAGTCGGGGCGCCCCGGCAGCGGTCACTACACGGACGAAGCCGCCGACTGGATCGCGGGCCGCCTGCTCGCCTTGCCATACTCCGATGCGGCGGTCGATCGGGAGACCGTGAACCGGCTCATGCTCCAGCCTTAGGCGGATGCCGTTGACACCGGGGGCACCCCCCTGGTAGTGTGTGTCAGTTATGTACGCGATCATTCAGACCGGCGGCAAGCAAGTGCGCGTCGCGGAAGGCGATATCATCCGCACCGACCTCGTGGATCTCGAGGCCGGCGCCGACGTCACGTTCGACCAGGTCGTGCTCGCGAGCACCGGCAGCGATATCAAAGTCGGCGCCCCGACCCTGTCGGGCGCGACCGTGACCGGCACCGTGGTGCGCCAGGCCAAAGACAAGAAGATCCTGGTCTTCCGCTATAAAGCGAAAAAGCGCGTCCGCAAACTCAACGGCCACCGCCAGCGATTCGCCGAAGTCAAAATCACGAAGATCAGCCTCTAGAGGATTCACTGACGTGAATCCGTCGCGTTCGGCCTTCGGCCGATCCGCCCTCGAACTATGGTTGAAGTGACCTTTTACCGGGATGGCCGCGAGCGGCTAGCCCGGTTTTTTGCATCCGGCCACGTCGAAATTCCGCAGAGCAGCTCCGACGAGTACTCACTGGTCTGCGCAGCTGTTTCGGCGGTTCTCCAGGCGGCACGCGCTGGTCTCGAAGAGCACGTGAAAATCGACACGGGTGCGCAGATGCACCCCGGGCACCTCGAGGTCACGATTCCGCAAGCCGACCGTGACGATCGTGCCGCTGCGGCGATCATCGCGACCGCAGCAATTGCGGTCGACCAGATCGCCAAGCAATACCCACAGCACGTGCGCGTAACTCATCGCCGCGAAACCGGGTAACATAGGCAGATACCGAAGGAGATTTGTATGTCTGACACGTTTCGTACCACCCCGCCCGATCAACAGTGGTCGGGGTCCAACTCCGCCGGCAACGGCTATCAGGGCGCCTTCGGCAGCGAGCCAAATCCGGGAGAAGCCGAGAATGAGGTCGGCAAGGCGATGCTCATCGGCCTGCTCGGCGGGCTGGTTTCTGCAGCCGGGTACATGGTCTATCGCCGCCTACCCGACGAGCAAAAAGAACGCCTTAACGCGCAAGTGCGCGCGATCGTGGCGCAGCGCATCACCGAGCTGCGCCAGAACTTCAACATTTAGGATTTGGGTTCGTCGGCCGGGGGATGGATCTCGCTTGGCGACGGCGGCATTGGTGGCGGCATCTTTGACTCACTCGTTCTTGCGTCGCTCACGTCCGCAGCGCGCTCCATTTCGGCGATGAACGAATGCGAGGTGTTCTGCACCTCGCGCATCACGCGACCGGCTTGGCGCATGACTTTCGGGAGCTGATCGGGCCCGAAGAGCAACAGGGCTAGAACGGAAACCACCATGATGTCAGGGACGGAAAACATTAGCATCCGTGGTTCAGCTTGGGGCGGCCTCGCTCCGCTCGCTTTTTTGTTTACGCTCGCGTCGCGATCGCCCCAGCCTCACCCCAGAGCCCATGGGAATGGGATGGGTATGGACACTAAAGGGAATCCTCCCGCGCCTGTGCAAGCAGGCCCGTCCGCCGTGAAGATCATCTACACGCGGGGTAATCGTACCGAAACGCTTGCCTCGTTGGCGACCCTTCGTAAGATCCTGAGCCGCTTCGTCGCCCACCGAGTCTTCTACGAAGTCTCGAGTCGCAGCAAGCGCGGTCATGAATTCTTTTCCGCCAAAAACGTCTTCGTTGTCGGTTCGATCGAAGTCACCAACTACGAGCATCTCAAGATTTTGATCTTCGACGCGAATCATGCAGCCCACTCAATCGAAATTCTCAATCCGCAAACGATGCGCATCTACGATGAGATGCCCGGTCGCGGATTTGCCGTGTCGTTCATCAGCGAGAGCGAGAACGGCGTCGAGACCCGCTGCTACATTCGCGACGAAGGCGAAGATGCCGATCGCATCAAGGAAATGACGGCGCTCGAAAAGATCACGTTGCCGCAGCTCTTCGAATATCTCGAAGAGCTCACAGCCGTCGAAGCATCTAAAGCTTAGTTAGAGTTTCAGCAGAACTTCGGTCACATCGCCGGGCGATATATGCATCGCAGCCAGCACGCCCGGCGAGCGAATCGCATCGGCGGCGATGCCGAACGCAACGTGCTTGGGCAGAAATTTTTCCCCATCGGGGACGCGCTTCGCGGCTTCGTTCCAAACGTTGAAGGCTTCGCGGCTGAGCCACACGCTTTTGCTGCCGTCAGGCACCTTGAACGCCAGCGTGTTGAAGCGCAGCAGCGCGGGACGCTCGCCGGGCTGCGCATTGGGTTCGGGCACGCGCGAGGCGGTCAGGCGAACCCCGGCGTCTTCGGGCAACTCGTAATTCTCGAGCTTCTCGCGGGGCAGTACTTCTTCGAGCGCCGGTCCAAGCGTGGGCTCGTCGAGCAGTGCGATCAGCAGGGTTCGTACGGTGATGAACGGCTCACGCAACTGACCGGCGAGATGAGCGGCGTTGCGCATAAATGCCAAGACTTCATCTGAAAGGAAGATCTGCTCGCTCTCTGCCATACGTGAGCCTCCCTTGGCGTCCAGCGGGGCCACCCCTGCGGCCCCAAGAACTCCCAGACGCCCATGCTCACGATCGACGTCGTTACGCTCTTCCCGGAGGTCTTTGCGCCCTTCGTCGGGCTTTCGATTGTCGGGCGCGCGGTCGAAGCCGGAACGATCGCAATTCACTACCATCATTTGCTCGACGTATTGCGCGGTAGCGAACGCGCCGACGACGTTCCGTACGGCGGCGGTAGCGGGATGGTGCTTCGCATCGAGCCGCTCGCTCGTGTGCTCGACGCGATCATCGCCTCGGCCCCGCCAAACGAACGCCGAACGATTGTCGTTCCCGCGCCCGGCGGACGTGCGTTCACGCACGCCGAGGCCGAGCTGCTCGCACGGCCCGATCGCCTGATCCTGATCTGCGGACACTACGAGGGCATCGACGAACGCCTCGCCGCTCTCTATCCGATTGAAGAGTTCACGGTCGGCGACTTCGTCTTGACCGGCGGCGAACTCGCGGCGCTGGCGATTCTCGACGCGACGGCCCGGCTTGTGCCGGGGGTAATCGATCCGGACTCGGCTGCGCAGGAATCCTTTGCCAACGGGCTGCTGGACCACCCGAGCTACACCCGGCCGGCGGTCTTCCGCGGCGTCGAAGTCCCGGAGGTCCTCCTGTCCGGCGACCACGCCAAGATCGCGGCCTGGCGGCGGGAACAGTCCCGCGCCCGTACCGCCGCCCGCCGGAAGGACTTGCTGGACGAGCCTCGGCCGTGATACTATCCCGAGGTTGTCGCGGGGCCCACGCCCTGTCGTATTTGCATCTGCCGTATAGAGAATTTGTGCCATGAACGTCATCGACGTACTGAATAGCGAACAGCTCAAAGATTCGGTCCCCGACTTTCGGTCGGGCGATACGGTCAAGGTCTATTCCAAGGTCACCGAAGGCGGTAAGGAACGCGTGCAGATGTTCGAGGGCGTCGTCACGGTCTGCAAGGGTGGCGGTTCCCACGCCGCGGTGACAGTGCGCCGCGTCGCCCACGGGGTTGGCGTCGAGAAGACGTTCCTCGTGCACAGCCCGCGCGTTGAGAAGATTGAAGTGAGCAAGCGCGGCATCGTCCGCCGCAGCCGCCTCTACTATCTCAGCGAGAAGATCGGTAAGGCCGCGCGCATCAAAGAAAAGAAAGCGGCCAAGTAAGCCGCTGACGCCTTTCGTACTCCTGGGTCTCGTCGCGGTGTTCGCGATCGCCCGCCTGGCGCTTAGCATGAAGCCTTTTACGGCCGGCGACGAAGAGTCGCCGGCCGTTGCTGCGCTGCGGAGCTATTTCGACATCATCATCGCGGCTGGTTTGGTCGCTCTGCTGCTGATCGTCTTTGTCATCCGCACGTTCTACATCTCGTCGATCTCGATGATTCCCACATTGCAAATCGGCGACGTCTTTCTGATCGACCAGCTTACCTATCACCTGCGCTCGCCGCAAGCAAGCGAGATCGCGGTCTTCACGCCACCGGTCCCCGGTCTGCCGGAGGAGTTCATCAAGCGAGTGATCGGCGTTCCCGGCGACACCATTCGGATTTCGGGCGGTACGGTATATCGCAATGGCAAAGCCCTGGCCGAATCGTACGAAAATCAGCCTCCGAAGTACGACCTTGTGATCCGGGACTTTACGATCTACGTCGACGGGGCGGCACTGGATCCGGCGCAGGCCGACATTCCCTCGCGGGGAATGTGGCAGGCACCTGACCGGATTCCCCGTGGATTCTATTTCATGCTCGGCGACAATCGGAATTATTCCGACGATTCACACGTGTGGGGGTTCGCACGGCAAGCTGCCTTCAGCGGACGCGCGTTTTTGATTATCTGGCCTCAACTGAAAGTGTTATGAC
Organism: Vulcanimicrobiota bacterium; assembly: GCA_003167055.1. Classification (GTDB taxonomy): domain Bacteria; phylum Vulcanimicrobiota; class Vulcanimicrobiia; order Vulcanimicrobiales; family Vulcanimicrobiaceae; genus Aquilonibacter; species Aquilonibacter stordalenmirensis. The sequence goes on from PMUE01000130.1 coordinate 11,416, forward strand.
ACCATACGATCTTCTCGGCTTGGTCGCGATCATTCTGGTCTCGCGCATCGCCCTCTCGATTCGACCGGTCACCGCCGCGTCGAATGGACGTAGCATCGCCATTGCGCGCGAATATCTCGATCCGTTCATTTATGCCGGTATCGCCGCGTGGCTGTTGATCACGTTCGTCGCGCGGACCTATTACATTCCGTCGGCATCGATGGTCCCGACGCTGGAAGTACACGATGTGCTCCTCGTCGACAAGTTCGAGTACCGCTTTCACACGCCGTCCGAAGGCGACATCGTGGTTTTTCCTCCGCCTATCCCAACACCCGACGATTTCATCAAGCGCGTGATCGGACTTCCGGGTGAGCGCCTGCACATCACCAAAGGCATCGTATACATCAACGACGTCGCACTGAGCGAACCGTATATCGCGCAAAAACCTGACTACGATTTGAAGATTGCGAACTACAGCATCTCGGTGAATGATGGGTTCGGCTGGCGGGCGCTCGATCCGTCAGAAGCCAACGTGCCGCCCAAATCGCAGTGGACCTCGCCGAATACGATCCCGCCGAACTGCTTTCTTATGCTCGGCGATAACCGCAACGACTCGGAAGACTCGCACGTGTGGGGTTTCGCGCAGGACGGCGGCACGTTTGCGACCGGCCCACGCGCCGGCGAGCATGCTGGTTTCACCGGCCGCGCGTTCCTGATCTTCTGGCCGCTCAACCAAATGAAAATCTTGAAATAATCGCGAATATCGTCTTCCGTGGTCCGGTTCGTGCAACTGCGCTCGCTCGCGAGCCTCATGCTGCAACTTGCGATCCTCGGCGCGCTGATCGCCGCATTTTTCGTCCGCTTCCCGCAAGTCTCAGGGCCATCGATGGCCCCACATATTAGCTCCGGCGAACTCGTGATCATCAACACGCTTGCGTATCGCTTCGCACCGCCGCGCCGCGGCGACATTGTCGCCTTTCACCACGACGGCGTTACGCCTGAGACCTACATCAAGCGAGTCATCGGCTTGCCGGGCGAACGCATTCGGATCGATCGCGGCGCGGTCTACGTCAACGGGGCACGCTTGACCGAAACCTACGTCCAATACGGCGACGACCGCAGCGGTCCCGAGATCGTCGTGCCCCCCGACAGCGTGTACGTTCTCGGCGATAATCGCGCGGTCAGCGAGGATTCGCGTGCCTTCGGCCCGGTTCCGGACGCCGACTTGACGGGCAAGGCGCTGGCGGGCCTGTGGCCGCTGGGATCGATCGGCGCACTGTGAAGGAGCGCCTCGACAACGTTGTTCAGTGGTATCCGGGCCACATGGTGCGCGCCATGCGCCGCATCGCCGACTATCTCAAGCTCATTGACATCGTGATCGAGGTCATCGATGCGCGCGCGGTGCGCAGCGATGCGAATCCAATGCTCGACCAATTGATCGGCGAGCGCGCGCGGATTGTCGCGCTCAGCCGCGACGATCTCGCCGAACCGGCGACCACCAAACGATGGATCGAGCAATTTGCCGAGCGTGGCCGGGAGGCGATCGCGGTCGAGGCACGCGCGCAGCAGAGCGTCTCGCGCGTCCTCGCGGCAGTGAGCGCGCGAGCGAAAGAGCGCAGCGGCCTGTCGCGCGTGATTGTCGTCGGCGTGCCGAATTCGGGAAAGTCGTCGATCATTAACGGCCTCTTGCGCCGTGGAGCGGCCAAGACCGAAGACCGCGCCGGTGTCACGCGCCAGCTCCAGTGGTTCCGGCTCGCGCCGAACATCGAGCTGATGGACACACCCGGCATCCTCGTCCCAAAGATCCCAAGTGCGCAAGCCCAGTGGAAGCTCGCATTGATCGGCGCGGTACCGCGCGAGCGCTACGATCCCTACGAGGTAGCCCTCGAGTTCCATCAGTGGCTAACACAGCGCAGCGGCGGACGCACCAAGGTTCCCGACCTTGCGGCTTTTGCAAGCACCCGTGGATTCGTGCGCCGCGGCGGTGAGATCGACGAGCACAACGCCGCGCAGGCCTACGTCAAGGCGTTCAACGACGGAGTTTTTGGACGCATCAGCCTCGAAGCTCCCGGCGACGATGACGAA
>PMUE01000200.1 GCA_003167055.1 Vulcanimicrobiota bacterium
GACCAGGCCCAAAATAGTGGCCCCGGCCTGTGCCGTAGGGTTTGATATCGATCACACCTTGTGCATCGATAACAAACTCGAGCGCGTGGCCTTTCTTCATTTGCTCGATCGCGTCATCGACGAAGGCGGCACGCCGTTGGGCAGTCTCGCGCAAGAGACCGAGCACATCGACGCGTTGCTGGTCTTCGCGCGCGGCGGCGGCGGCACGATCGAAGAGGCGGTGCGGCGCTTCGTACGCGAACGCGGCGTGACGCCGACGCAGGAGCACGTCGACGGGTTCAAGCGCGTTGCGCTCGCGATAGCGGAGAGTTTTATTGTGCCTGACCCACACGCGCGTTCGACGATCGCGACGCTCGAGCGCGAAGGCATCCCGGTGGCCGTGCTCAGCAACGGCTGGAATCCACTGCAGGTGGCAAAAGCGCGGCGCTCCGGTTTTGGTGGGACGGTGCTCGCCAGCGCCGACTTGGGCGTGCAAAAGCCGAATCCGCTTGCCTTTGAAGCACTCGCGCGCGAACTCGGTACCGACCCGGCGCGTTGTTTCTACGTCGGCGATGATCCACGCAGTGACGTGGCCGGCGCGATGAGCGCGGGATTCCAGGCGGTCTGGCTCGATCACGAAGGGAAGAGCTATCCGCCGGACCTTCCGGCGCCGACCCACGTGGTCCACTCGCTCGAGGAGGTCCTGAAATTGGTTGCCGCGGAGGCAGGTGTTTGAGTCCGAAGATCACCGGCGGCGAACTAGGAAGCCGGAAGTTGAAGTCGCCGAAGGGCATGAACGTCCGACCCACGCCGGGACGCGTGAAAGAGTCGTTATTCTCGATTCTGCTCCCGCGGATCGAGGACGCGAACGTGCTCGACCTCTTTGCCGGTACCGGCGCGATTGGCTTTGAAGCCGCGTCGCGCGGTGCTGCTCGAGTGGTGAGCGTCGAAGCGCACCGGGAGACAGCCGCCGCGATCGAGGAATCGGCGCGGTCGCTCGAAATCGACGATCGCGTCACCGTCGTCGCCGCGCCGGTCGAGCGCGCGCTGTATCGTATCGAAGGGCCGTTTGACATCGTCTATCTCGATCCGCCGTACGCAAATGACGTTCCGCAGCAGATTTTTCGGCTGCTCTTGGAGCGATCGCTCTTGGCGCCCGACGCGCTCGTGATCTACGAGCACGCTGCGAAACGGATTCTTCCCGACATACCGGGGTATCGCTCGACGCGCGAAGAAGTGTACGGCGATGTCGCTCTGGCGTTTTTCACGCCCCAAGGCACGAGTGGATAGGGGCAGCGCGTAGGTTGAAACCGCGGGTCACGCGGGCCATCTACCCGGGATCGTTCGATCCGCCAACGAACGGTCACCTCGACGTCATCGAACGCGCCGCCGGTGCGTTCGGCGAAGTCATCGTCGCCGTCGTCGTCAATCCGCAAAAGCGTAATCCGATGTTCACGCTCGACGAGCGCGAAAACATGCTTCGTGCATGTGTCGCGCATCTGCCGCACGTGCGCGTCGCCCATTTTCGCGGATTGTTGGCGGACTATGTCAGAGCACAGGATGCCGACGTGATCGTCAAAGGCCTTCGCGTCGTCTCCGACTTCGAAACAGAGATGTCGACCGCGCTTATGAACCGGTCGCTCTCTAACGTCGATACGCTCTTCCTGATGTCGGATGCGCGGTATTCGTTCGTCAGCTCGAGCCTCGTCAAAGAAGTCTTCTTTCTCGGTGGCGACGTCGCACCGTTCGTACCGGGGCCGGTACTGAGCGTCATGTCGACGAAGCGGACCGCACTCAAACAAGCGTAACGGAGGTTCGGAATGTCGGTCTATCGCGTGTTGGATAAGCTCGAGAGCTACGTGCACGAGGGAACCTGGCTTCCCGCGGGCTATCGCATTCTCTCAGAGGAACGGCTGGTGGAATTCGTAGAGAAAATTCGCTCTACGCTTCCCAAGGAAGTCGGACGCGCGCAGATCATTGCCAAGGACCAAGAGCGTGTCATGCGTGCAGCGCAAGAAAAAGCGGACGAACTCATCGACGACCACGAGATCGCCCAACGCGCGCGCACGACCGCCGAAGTCGTACTGCGTGAAGCCGAAGAACGTGCACGGAAGATTCGTGAAGGCGCGGATCATTACGCCGCACAGGTACTCGCCGAAATGGAGGCGCGTCTTGCCGCCGCGATCGGTTCGGTGCAAAAGGGGCGTGCCGCGCTCACGAACGCACCCAAGCCGGTGGCTGCTCCGCAACAACAACCGCTGGCGGACGCCGCGGCGAAGAGCAAGCGTGCGGCCTTCGACTTACATACAGCTGAGGAGACCGGAGAACTCGAACCTGTCGACGCGGTGAAGGCCTAACATCAGCTAACAGCCGTTAGCGCGTTCGCTGCCGGGGTAAGGATTTGCCATGAAAACCTTCATCGGTATCTTTGCCCTGCTCGCAGCGATGGTGCTTCCCGCCTCGGCGTTCACGTCCGGCGGTATCAGCGGAACGATTCTCGATGTCGACGGGCGTCCAGTCGAAGGCGCGCCCGTGGCGATCTTCCGTCTGCCGTTACACCGGATCGATCAAGCGGTGGCAACGGTGCTAACCAACAAGAACGGCTTCTTCGCAAAGCTGCCGCTCGACAACGGACGCTACATGGTGACGGTCGCGATGGGCGGTAATCTTGCGGCGTGTCAAGTCGAAGATGTGTTCAACGACACGATGACACCGGTAAAGATGACCCTGCAGCAGACGACGGCCTGTAAGGGCGCGCGCCTGCATACAGCGATGGTCAATCCCGCAATCGGCCCCAGTTTCTACTTAGTGCACTGACCCATTGAGGGCGACCGCTTCGCGGATGAGCGCTTTGAATGCGGTCTCGTCGATGCGGTCGCCTTCGAACACGTCGATGGCACGTCGAACGTTGCCCTCAAGACTCGAGTTGAAGAGGTGCTTGGAGTCTTTGAGCTGCGCGCCCTTGGCGAACGTCAGTTTCACATGCGTCTTGTAGGTCTCGCCCGTGCAGATGATTTTCCCGTGCTGATACCAGACGGGCACGCCTCGCCACTTCCACTCCTCGACGACGTCGGGCTCGGCTTGTTTGATGAGTTTGCGCATTTTCGCGAGCGTGTCGCCGCGCCAATCGCCGAGCTCTTTGATTCTCGCGTCGATGAGCGCTGAGGGAGACGCACTGCCTTTCGGCTTGTTGCTCTTCGTCATTTCGGGAATTGCCGCAACCCCACGATCGCGCCGTTGGGTTCTTTGATGCTCGCGACCAACAGGCCGTTCGCGACGTCGGTCGGATCTTGCACGACCGTGCCGCCTGCATCCACGAGCGCCTTCACGCTTGCCGCGATGTCGTCCACGGTCCAGAACGGAATTGCGCTCCCCTGCTGTGAGGGAACGAGTCCGATTTCCACGTTGCCGCTCTTGTAGCCGACGTAGTATGGGCTATCGGCGTAGGGTTCAGTGCCGGTAAGCTCACGAAAGAACTGCTTGGCTTTGGCTAGGTCTGCGGCCGGATAGGTAATTAGGGAGACGTCCTTCAAGATTTCATACTCCTTCCATAATCAATGACGGATCGAGCGCGGTAAAACGTGACGTGGGACCGAGGAGGCGATTGATGCAGGACGCGGAGTGGCTCGCGGAGCGCTTCGAGGGCGCTAGACCGCGCTTGCAGCGCATCGCGCGACGAATTCTGGGATCGGCTGCCGAAT
>PMUE01000116.1 GCA_003167055.1 Vulcanimicrobiota bacterium
CGCTCGATGAGTACCGCAAGTATATTGAAAAGGACGCGGCGCTCGAACGGCGCTTTGCGCCGGTGCTGGTCGACCAGCCGAGCGTCGAGGATACGATCTCGATTCTGCGCGGTCTACGCGAGAAGTACGAGACGCACCATGGCGTGCGCATCAAGGATGCCGCGCTGGTCGCAGCAGCAACGATGAGCAATCGCTACATCTCGGATCGTTTCTTGCCCGATAAGGCGATCGATTTGGTCGACGAGGCCGCGGCGAAGCTGCGCACCGAGATCGACTCGATGCCGCAAGAACTCGACGAAGTATCGCGGCGCGTCATGCAGCTCGAGATTGAGCGCGAAGCGTTGCGCAAGGAAAACGATGCGCAGAGTCGCGCACGCCTCGACGTACTCGAACGCGAACTTGCTCAGCTGCGAGAGTCGCAGGTCAAGCTGCGCACGCAGTGGGACGCGGAGAAGCATGCCGCGGTGCGGCTGCGCGAACTGCGCGAACAGATCACCGATGCAAAGGTGCAGATCGAACAGGCGGAGCGTCAGTACGATCTCAATCGCGTCGCAGAGCTGAAGTATGGGCGCCTTCCGGCGCTCGAAAAAGAGCTCGCGGCCGAGGAGACGCGTCTGCGCAGCGCCGACGGCGGTCGCTTATCGAAGGAAGAAGTCGACGAAGAAGACATCGCCGAGGTGATCGCGCGCTGGACCGGGATTCCGGTCTCGAAGCTGCTCGAAGGCGAGCGCCAGAAATTGCTGCACCTCGATGACGAGTTGCACAAGCGCGTGATCGGGCAGGATGAAGCCGTCACCGCGGTGGCCGAGGCAGTCTTACGTTCACGCTCGGGTCTGGCGGATCCGAATCGTCCGATCGGGTCGTTCATCTTCTTGGGTCCGACCGGTGTCGGCAAGACCGAGCTGGCACGCGCGCTCGCCGACTATCTCTTCGACGATGAACGCGCGCTCGTGCGCATCGACATGTCGGAGTACGGCGAGAAACATAGCGTCGCGCGCATGCTCGGCGCGCCGCCGGGATACGTCGGTTACGACGAGGGCGGGCAACTCACCGAAGCGGTGCGGCGCCGTCCCTACTGCGTGGTGCTCTTCGACGAGATCGAGAAGGCGCACCCCGACGTGTTCAACGTCTTCCTCCAGATTCTCGATGAAGGTCGTCTGACCGACGGTCAGGGGCATACGGTCGACTTCCGCAACACGATCGTCATCATGACCTCGAACATCGGCAGCCATCGCATCCTCGATTACAAGGGTGCAATCGGCGGCGCGGAAGAGGCACTGATGCGCGCGACCGTGATGGAGGAGTTACGGGCGCACTTCCGTCCGGAGTTCCTCAACCGCGTCGACGAAATCATCGTCTTCCATTCGCTCTCCGAAGCAGAGCTGATGAAGATCGTCGACATCCAGCTAGCGCGCTTGCGTGCACGGTTGCATGAACGTCGCATCACGCTTGTGCTCGACGACGCCGCGAAGCGTCACGTGGTAAAGGCCGGCTACGATCCGACCTACGGCGCGCGCCCGCTCAAGCGGACGATTCAAAAGGAACTGGAGACGCCGCTCGGCCGCAAGATTCTTGCGGGCGAGATCAACGACGGCGACACGGTCAACGTGGGCTTCAACGACATCACGGGCGAGCTGCTCTTCAATGCCTCGCCCAAAGTGCCGGCAACAGTTTAGGCCTTTCGGCTCAAGGGAGATCTTCGAGTTCGCGGGGATGTTGGAGACGGGGCGCACGGTAGCCCCGGGAGCGTCCTGCCATGAACTCCGATCAGCTCCGCGATGATCTCAAACACCTGCGCTTCGTGCATTTCTCGTTGATGCTCGTCGCGGCAACAGTGATCTACCTTTCCTATGTTGCCGCCTCAAATATCGACGGCACGTTGTATTCCGAGGTCGGGGCATTGTCGAACCTCCTCCAGGATCTCCAGAGTGGAAGGGCCGCTGCTCCCGAGGATCTCGGCTGGTATCCAAAACAGCTTGAGGACAACCTTCATGCTCGCGGCTATAACATAGAATCGATCGACGTAGAGACTAGTTCGCGTTGCGCGCCTAGATCATCAATCAGCGATTCGCAGACGATTCCCCAGGTCGCGGAGGCCATCTCCCGCGTCAGTTGCTTGCAATATCAGCCGCTGCGGCTCTACTTTCCCTCAGGCCGAGTCGCCAACAGGCTGCGTGAAACGATTCACTCGCAAAAAATCGGACATGACGCTTTGCTGGAGGGGCGGCTTGTCTTCGGAGAGCCGGACAAGAAACAATTCGCCACCGGGTGGCTGACGCTGCGCTTCGCCGTCACCGATCCCTACCAATCGAACGGCGGAGGTTTCCAGCAGGTCGGTGATCGCATCCCTGTGTTGGTTTTGGTCAGTAAGAGTACAACCGTGCCCTTTGATGACTGGTTCGCAAAGAACTGCCCTGTCTTAAAAGCGAGATTGGGCGACTTCAAAAAGGAGTCTATGCGTAGGGCTTATTCCGATATAGAGCGATTGCAGCATGATGATATTAAGAAACTCAAGGCGAGTTTTTTTGGAATCGATGTCGAGCCTGAGCATGTCGGAGTGACCGGCGTCCTCGCGATTATCGCGTTACTTCTCTACGTGTGGCTCTATCTCGGTAACGTCAGTGACCTCGTTAAACTCTGCTCCTCTGACGAGGGCACGCCTGTTCCTTGGTTCTCGCCGTGGCTTTGCGTTGCAGACGCTCCGCTTGGTCCCTGCGTTACCGTCGCGACTGCATTGATCATACCGACAGCCGGAGTCTTTATGAGTTTGAGGATGCTCGTCACGCAGACGAACCCGGTGCTTCTGCTCGGCACGGTAGTTGCAGCGATGTTTATCGGGTTTGCCATAACTTTTCGTGCATCGGATCTAGCCGCTATGCGAATAGCAGACATCAGCGCTGAAGAGATCTTTGATCCAACGTCCTCGCTGGTTCGTGCCGCGCGGGCGCGCTAGTTCACGCCGTTACGGCTTTTCGACGGCGTTGAGCACGCCGTCGAGCAGGCCCGGGAACATGTCGTCGATCAGGTCGCGGCGCAGCCAGATGAACTTCTGGCGTCCCTCATAGCGCGCCATAATCACGCCGGCCTCACGCAGAACTTTAAAATGATGCGTGAGGTTTTGCTTTGAGGTGATGTCGAGGAAATCGAACGGACACTTCTCCTCGTGCTCGGCTAACTGGCACACGATCGCGAGCCGCGTGGGGTCGCTCAATGCGGCAAGGATCCCGTAAATAGTGATGTCCTCACGATCGGGATACCAGTGCGTGCGAGGGGTCGGGGTGGCTTCAATAATTTCTTGCGACATCAGGTTGACAGTAAAACATCCTTTGTACTATATATAGTACAAGATGTATTTTACTATAGACGAACGGGAACCGTCTAGTGCCACCCAAGACACCCGGCGGTCCTTCAACACCATCCGCAACCATGCGGCGGTTTTGGCCGACCTTTCAGCCTCGTTCCGGGAGCAAGCAACCGAAGTGACGGCCGCCTACCGGCAGGCCCTCTCGATCGGCGACCAAGCAGCCTGGGCCCGGTTCATCTACGCCGCCTCCGACATCGCCACGCACGGCCAGACCGTTGAAGAGCTGCTCGGCCTGCGCGACGGGGAGCGTGCCGCCTGGCGCGTCTTCCGCCAGATCGCCGATGAAAACGCCGATCTGCTGCTGATGCAGCCAGTTCTCGCCACCGCTTAACCCGCCGCCCCACAAAAGGAACCCCTCGTGAATTCCGTCGTCGAATACGGCGCTCGCCGTGTGTTCGTTGTTGCTGCCGTGATGCTCGCGGCGCTGATGCAGCTCGCTGACGTCACGATCGTCAACGTCGCTCTCCCGGCCATCCGCCGCGATCTCCACGCCAACCTCGCCGGGTTGCAGTGGGTCCTCGACGCCTACACCCTGGTCGTCGCCAGCCTGCTCATGCTCTCCGGCTCCATGTCCGACCGCTTTGGCCG
>PMUE01000043.1 GCA_003167055.1 Vulcanimicrobiota bacterium
GCGCCGCCGCCGGTGAGGATGACGCCGCGATCGATGATGTCGGCAGCCAACTCCGGCGGGGTTTTTTCCAATACGGCCTTGACCGCTTCGACGATAGCGCCGACCGGTTCGGAAAGCGCTTCGCGAATCTCTTCGCTGGTGATCTTTACCGTCTTCGGCAACCCGTTGATCAGATCGCGACCGCGAATCTCCATTGCGAGTTCTTGTTCGAGTTTGTACGCGGATCCGATTTTGATCTTGATTTCCTCGGCCGTCCGTTCGCCGATCATCAAATTGTAGACGCGGCGAATGTAACGTACGATCGCATCGTCGAGCTTATTGCCGGCGACGCGCAACGACTGCGAAACGACCACGCCGCCGAGCGAGATCACCGCAACGTCGGTCGTGCCACCGCCGATATCGACCACCATCGATCCCGACGGACCGTCGATCGGCAGCCCGGCTCCGATCGCGGCAGCCATCGGCTCTTCGATGATGTCGACGCTGCGCGCACCTGCGAGCTTAGCCGCATCTTTGACGGCGCGCTCTTCGACGCTGGTAATCTCGGCCGGCACGCAGATGATCACTCGGGGTTTGGGCTTCACGATCGTCGACCACCACGAGCGGTCCTTCATCACTTTCTTGATGAAGTACGAAAGCATCGCTTCGGTCACTTCAAAGTCGGCGATCACGCCGTCGCGTAGCGGGCGGATCGCCTGAATGTGCGCCGGCGTTTTGCCCAGCATTTGCCGCGCTTCCTCGCCCACCGCAAGCACTTTCCCGGTGTTCATGTCCTTTGCGACGACGGAGGGCTCGCGCAGAACGATGCCTTTGCCCTTGACATGCACGAGCACGTTGGCCGTGCCAAGATCGATCCCGATATCCAAACGAGTTACTCCAGAGTCCTGATGGCGAAAAGGGTAATGATGATCAACTCACGCGCGGGTATTCGCGCGTTTCGAAGATGCCGGCCGGCTCGACCAGCGGCGTAATACCACTGCTGCGCTGTACCTGACCGCCGAGTGCAGAGAGCAGTTCTTCCAAGCGCTCGTAGCCGCGATCGATATATTCGAGTCCGATGATCTCGGTCTCGCCCGCAGCGGCCAGCCCCGCAATCACCAGCGCTGCGCCGGCGCGAATGTCCGGTGCTTCGACCGGCGCTCCGGAGAGTTGGGCTGCGCCTTTGACGACGGCGGTATTGCTCTCCATCGAGACACGCACGTCGGCCCCCATGCGCGCGAGTTCGTTCACGTAGGAGAAGCGGGCATTGAAGATCGACTCCTCCACCACGCTCGTGCCGGGAACCGTGGTGAGAAACGACACCATCTGCGGTTGGAGATCGGTCGGGAAGCCGGGATACGGCGCGGTGAGAATCTCAGTGCCGCCGGTGATCGCGCTGCCGTCGACGCGTATCCAATCCTCACCGTAGGTCAGATCGACGCCGCACTCTTGCAGTTTCAACATGAACGCTTCGAGGTGTTCTGGGCGACAGCCGGTAACCGTCACGTCGCCGCGCGTCACCGCGCCGGCGAACAGCAGGGTGCCGGTCACGATGCGATCGGGAATGATCGTGTATTCACCGCCCGAGAGTTCTTTGACACCTTCGATCGTAATCGTGTCACCGGCAAGACCGGAAATCTTTGCGCCCATCGCATTGAGAAAGTAGCCGAGGTCGACGACTTCGGGTTCCATTGCCGCGTTCTTGATCACGGTGGTACCTTGTGCAAGCACGGCAGCGAGCATCGCATTTTTGGTTGCGCCGACGCTTGGCATGCGAAATTCGATCGTCCCGCCGCGCAGGCGTTTGTATTTCGATTCGGCGATCAGATAACCGTGTGCGCTGCGCACGTCACAACCGAGTGCGAGAAAGGCTTGCTCGTGCATGTCGGTCGCACGCGTGCCGAGCACGCAGCCGCCCGGCAGCGGCACTTCGGCCTTACCAAAGCGCCCGAGCAGCGGACCGACGATGTCAAAGGATGCCGCAAGCTTGCGCACCAGTGCGTAGGGCGCGCGATACGACGCAACGTTGCTTGCATCGACCGTGACCGTGTTATCGCCTTCGTAACGAATGCGTGCGCCGAGCGCTTCGAGCAGCGACCACATCACCGAAACGTCGGTAATACGCGGCACGCGATGCAGTGTCACTTTGCCTTTGCACAGAATGGCGGCAGCCATGATCGGCAACGCCGCATTCTTCGCGCCGTGCGTTGCGACCGAGCCCTCCAAGCGGACACCGCCGCGCACCCGCAGCGTCGTCTCCAAGCGATCTAGCATTGGGGCAGATGTTCGCTGAACCGAGGTTAGTGCCCCGTTAGGCGCAGTTTCGCGTTGGCGAAGTCGATCGTCGCCTGGTCGGTCGCGTTGGTCAGTTCCTCGCGAGCCTTGGCGACGTCGACATCGTCGAAATGCAGCGCTTCGTCAACCAGGACGGTCACCCGATCGGGCAACGCTTGCATGAAGCCCTCACGGGTCGCAAGCTCGAGCCGGGTGGGTTTGCCGTCGGTTACCACGTTCGCGCGCAGCACGCCCGGTTTGAGCGCGGCCAAGAACGGCGCGTGTTGGGGCAGGATGCCCTCTTCACCCTCGGTCGTAACCGCGATGACCAGCTCCGCATCGCCGTCGAAGACCACCTTCGTCGGCGTGATGAGCTTGAACGGGACGGTGTTTGCCATCGCTATGCCGTCGCGCCCAACTTCTCAGCGGCCGCGCGGACTTCGTCGATGCCGCCCTTGTAGAAGAACGCTTGTTCCGGCAGATTGTCCACCTTGCCGTCGAGGATCTCGCGGAACGACGCAATCGTATCTTGGATCTTGACGTACTTCCCGGGCGTTCCCGTGAACTGTTCGGCGACGAAGAACGGCTGCGAGAACATGCGCTGCATGCGGCGCGCCCGGCCGACGATGACCTTGTCATCTTCCGAGAGCTCCTCGATGCCGAGGATGGCGATGATGTCTTGCAGATCCCGATAGCGCTGTAGCGTCTCTTGCACGCCGGTCGCAACCTTATAGTGCTCGTCGCCGACGATTGCCGGATCGAGAATGCGCGAGGTCGAGGCAAGCGGATCGACGGCGGGGTAGATACCCAGCTCCGAGATCGGACGCGAGAGCGCGGTCGTCGCATCCAAGTGGGCAAACGTCACAGCCACGGCCGGATCGGTGTAGTCGTCGGCCGGCACGTACACGGCTTGGACCGACGTGATCGAACCTTTGTTGGTCGACGTGATCCGCTCTTCGAGCACGCCCATGTCGGTGGCGAGCGTCGGCTGATAGCCGACCG
>PMUE01000069.1 GCA_003167055.1 Vulcanimicrobiota bacterium
CAGCGTCGACCACTGCGGATACTCCGAGTTGAAAGCATTCCAGAGCGAGAGTGCTCGTGCCGAGCTCGGCGAGATAACGCCTTCAACGGCCGGGTAGAGCTGCGCCGTCGCGTCCGGATACCAAACCGACCAAATCGTTTGGTCCAAACCGCCGTTGGGTTCGGACTTGGCATAGGCGTAGGTCGAGGTCGACGCGTTCCAGAGTGAGCTTATTCCCGCAGCGACAAGCTGAGCGTCCTGTGTGTACGTCGATGCGCCGGCCGCGTCACCAAACGCGTTTGTCTCGAGATATGAGAGATCGGAGAGGCCGCGATAGACCTCGGCATTATCCATCAAGTAGGCGAACTTGCTACCGGGCTGCGAGATCGTGAGCCCGTCGCCCTGTTGAATCGCCACGATCGTTGCGGCGAGTCTCTCGAGCGTCGGTTTCAACGAGACCACGTACTGTTGCGAAGTCGGATCGCTGGTATCGTAGAGTACGCGCGCGAGCGTCAAGAAGGTGGCGTTGTACGCGTCGACCGAGTCGGCGCTCTTCAACGACGTTTCGACGCCGCCGCTGTAGCCGTAATCGTAGACCGTGCCTCCCAGTCCCCAGACGTCCGTTGTATTGATGTGATTGACGAACCATGCCATCCATTGACGCGCATGGGGCAGCTGCGCTGGTATCTTTGTTAACCCGGTGGCTGCAAGATTCGCGTAATACGGCTCGATCTTCACGCTCGTGTAGAGGATCGCGCCATCTTGCAATTGCTGCGTATCGAGCCAAGCCGCGGCGCCTTGAATGTCGGCAGCGTAGGCACTTGCAGTTGAAGGAGCCGGGCCGCCGTTGGTGGTCGGAATCGCTCCGCCTCCACCCGCGCCTCCACTCACGCTACCTCCGCCACAACCGGCGAGCGTCATAGTAAAACCGAAGATGACGCACACTGCGAAACCGCCTCGGCTGCGGTGCATCTGTGAAACAGATCGAAACATGCTCCTTTTCCCTCCGCAGCATGTATCGATCCACTGGAACTAACTCGATTCGTTCTGCTGCAACGCTGGGGCCAGTATGTCATTGGTAAGGTCCCAAGCGCTCGTTTGCATCGGCGCGACGACGAATAAGACTGCTGTCGCCACGTGACTGAATGGGAAGGGCCGAACAAATTTCATGTACCGAAAATATAGCTCCGCAGATTGGAGCCCGATACAGTGAAAAACTCGATATCTATGATATCGTGCTCTTCACGGTAGCCAGAACGGCTCGGCCATCCAGGAGTTCTTCAGTTGCTGCGTGCGCGAGCGCGTAAGCGCGGTCGCGCAGCTGTCCCGCGCGCGCGAGCACGCGATGTTGCGATACTCAAGCCACGCCCGTTCCGAATCCGCGAGCAGCTCGCGTTGTGGCGCCGTCACGAGCAACTCGAGCAGACCATACACGCGATCGTGTTCGGCGGCTACGGCAGGTGCGGTGTTCGCTGTGCTCGCTGTTCCGGTAAAGAGTGCGATGTCACGAACGCGATCTTGTGCGGAGGCCGCATTGCATTCCGCTTCGATCATGGGCTGAATCGATCCGCCCTCGACCATCGAAGCATCGAACGCACATGCCCCCGCGCGCGCATCGAGCCAATGCATTTCGCTGAGATGCAGCGTTGGATCATCATGAAACCGCTGCATCGCAGCGCGAAATGCGGCGAGCTCCTTATCGTTTGCCCGCGTTTGCGCCGCAGCGGCGCACTCATCGAGATCCAATTGCGTCGCCGATGCACCACAGTTCAGCGCCGCGACGAGGACCATCGCGATCACGGCAATTTCATTGCACGCTTCACGAGCGCATCACGGGTCGACGGCGGCAGGATCGCGGCGACGGCTTGAATCTGCGCTTTGCGTCCGATCAGGTAACGCTCGCGCGGTTTTGGTGCACGTAGTGCCGCAAGAACCGTGGTGGCGATGACCTGCGGGTCCATGCCTTCGCGCTCTTCGACCGCCGTTTGTGCAATGACCGCGTCGGCCAGCGCGCCATAGTAGGTCATCGCCTGCGGCGGCATCGACGCAACGAGCGTATCGCGGCCGGCGCGTCCCTTCGCCCAGATCGGCGTTTTCACCGAAGCGAATTCGAGCAGCGAGACCGCGATGCCGAAGGGCGCAAGCTCTTGACGAAGTGCGTCGGTGAGCGAAGCGATTGCGGCTTTGGAGGCGCTGTACGGACCGACGAATGGTGCGGAGAGACGTCCGGCGATCGAGCCGACGTTGATGATGCGTCCGTGCGATTGGCGCAGGAGCGGCAACGCTGCTTGCGTCATGGCAATCGGCGCGATCACGTTGATTTCGAACTGCCGGCGTAAGGCTTCGAGCGGAAGAAATTCAAGCGGCCCGGCGAATGCGACGCCGGCGTTGTTCACCAGACCGGCGAGCGTATCACCGTTCTCGACCACCGTCTGCACCGAACGCGCAACGTCGGCCGGAACGGTGACGTCGAGAATGACGGGCCGAATGCGCGCGTGTTCGGCTTCGAGCCGCTCGCGGTCGCTTTCTTTGCGTACGCCGGCGTAGACGGTGTACCCGTTAGCCGCCAGGTGCATCGCGATGGCATGACCGATGCCGGTCGATGCACCTGTTACCAAAACTGCGTCGTTAGCCATGCGCCTTTCGTTGGTGAATGATCACGGCGTTGCCTTCGGGATCCGGGCCAAAGGCCATCAAACAGTTCGGCGTTTCGATGACGTCGCTGAGCTCGACGCCGCGGCTGCGCAGCTCAGCGGCTTTTGCGCGGACGCTGTCGACGGCAAACATCACAAAGCCGCCTTGGCGCTTATCGGGCATCATCCACACGCCGAACGTCGAGCCGTCGGCGAGCTCGAACTCGGCGCCACGCCCATCCTCGTCGATATCCGTCGGCGTCAAGCCCAGCACATCCCGATAATACGCAATCGCGCCTTGGGGATCGCTCACCATGTAGCCGGCGAGATCGATGCCGTGAATCGTCGTTAACGTCCGGGCTTGCCCAGCGGGCCTGTGCTCGTCCTTCGACTTTTTCTGGTGCACGATCACGGGGTTGCCTTCCGGATCTTTGCTCAGCGCCATATAGCACACGGGCGACTCGAACGGATCGGAAATCTCGCCGCCGCGTTGGCGGATGGTTTTGGTTGATTCGGCGGCGTCGCCGACCGCGAACATCGCGCTGAAGCCCAGCGCGAACTCGCCGTCTTCGGGCTGCCAAATCCCGAACGTCGTTCCGTCGGGAAGGTGGAATTCAGCGCCGCGTTCCGAGACGACCGACGGCTGCATGCCAAGCGTGTCGCGGTAAAAGGCAAGCGCCTTCGGCAAGTCGCGGACGGTCACGCCGGCCAGATCGGTTCCGGCGACCGCACTTGCGGCGGGGGCGGTGGATTGAACGCTCACGGGGTGCTCCTTTGCGTCATTTCAGGTCCCCTCAAGCGTAACCGGCCTATATGACAGCCGCTGTCATATTTACTAAAAGCGCTAGAATCGGAGCGCGCTCTCGACCCGGTCGATGGCGCGATTGAGCACCTCGAGTATGCGTCGTTCGCCGCCCGTAGCGCCCTGTTCGAACCAGAGCGCGAACGCCTCTTGCAGTGCGCCGGTCAAGGCTCCGCATGCGATGCGAACATCGAGGTCGTTCGTCGGCCGGCGGAGATGCCGGGCCATCAACGCGGCAAAGAGCTCGATTGCCCGTTCTTGTTCTTCAATAAACGCCGCCGCCAATGCCGGCGTTTTTCTACGAAGCTGATGGCGCGCGATAAGCAGTTCACGATCACGATCGAAATATTCGGCGAGCACGCCGGTCATCATCGCACGCACCGATTCGATGATCGGTTCGTCGGCGGGACGATCCAGGAGCGACTGAATCACGATCGGATCGTACTCGTCGGTAACGACCAAGTCTTCCTTGGATCGATAGTAACGATAGACGGTTGCCGGTGAGACCCCGGCAGCATCGGCGATTTGCTCGACGGTCGTCTGCTCGTAGCCTTGCTCGGTGAAGAGGCGTATCGCCTCTTTCTGAATCGTCGTGCGGACGTGCTCTTTCTTGCGCTCGCGAAGTCCCGCCATTTACGCGGCCTGCGCCATCGCCGGCGACTCGCTGCTGGCTTGCGCAGCGGTACCGGGACGCACGAACAATATCAATGGAATGGTTGCGATAAAGAGCAGCGCGCTCAAGCGAAACACGTAGTCGTATGCGATCACGCTCGAGGCCTGCGCGAGTAAGGCCATGAGCGTCGCTTGCGATGCGCCGTGAGACTGCGTGATCCCGCCGGCGAGCTCCGACCACGCAACCGCGGTTTGGCGTGTAAGCAATGTGGTAATCACCGCGATGCCGAGGCTTCCGCCGAGCTGGCGGATGAGCTGCGAAATGCCGGTTGCACCCGCGAGCTCTTCACGCGGAACCTTCGAGAGCATCAACTGCGTGAGCGGAATGAAGAGCAAACCTAAACCAAAACCGATGAGCGCACGCGGCCAGAACGTGTTGTCCAGCCCGGCGTCTTGCGTGAGCCCGCCGAGCTGCCAATTGGCCCATGCGGCCATCAGGGCGCCGGTCACGAGCAGGATGCGCGCGTCGACCTTGTTGACGATCCGGCTGGTGATGATCATCGCCACGGCGGTCGCGATGGCGTTGGGAATGAGCGCCTTTCCGGATTCGAGCGCGGTCATCCCAAGAATGCTCTGGAAAAACAGTGGAACGATCAACTCGCTTCCGAAGAGACCGAACCCGACGACGAATAAGATCACATTTCCCATGCTGAAGCTCGCGATGCGGAAGACGCGCAGGTTGACGACAGGGTACCGGTCACGCGCGGTCATGATCCCGAAAATGACGAGTGACAGGACGGAGACAATCGCAAGCGTCACGATGGTCGTTGAATCCCACCAATCTTCGTGCTGGCCACGCTCGAGCACGTATTGCAGCGAGATGAGACCGACGGCCATGAGGCCGAGTGCCGTCCAATCGATCTCGCGCCGCGCCCGTTCGATGTAATGAGGCGTCGGAATGAATGCAAGCGCCATGAGGAACGTGAGGATACCGAAGGGGACATTGATAAGAAAGATCAGCGGCCACGACGCGTTGTCGACGATGTAGCCGCCCATCACCGGACCGAGCGCCGGCGCCGCCATGATCCCGATGCCGAAGATCGCCATCGACGCGCCCGATCGCTTTGGTCCGAACGTTTCAAAGAGAATCGCTTGCGCGGTTGGCTGCAGCACGCCGCCGCCGAGACCCTGGATCATCCGGCAAATCGTGAGTGCAACGATGCTGTGCGCCATACCGCACATAAAGGAAGCAATCGTGAAGATCGCAATCGCGCCGCAGTAAAACGTCTTGCGTCCGAGGTACGCGGTGAGCCAACCGTTGAGCGGCATCACGAGCACGGCCGCGAGAATGTAGCCGGTCGCGACCCACGCCGCGTCGTCGAGCGAGGCGCCGAGGTTGCCGGCGATCGTCGGTAATGCGACATTGACGATGGTCATATCGACGATCGCCATGAACACGCCGAGCATCACGGTGACGGTGATGAAGAATTGTGCGCGCGTCATCGC
Source organism: Vulcanimicrobiota bacterium (assembly GCA_003167055.1). Classification (GTDB taxonomy): domain Bacteria; phylum Vulcanimicrobiota; class Vulcanimicrobiia; order Vulcanimicrobiales; family Vulcanimicrobiaceae; genus Aquilonibacter; species Aquilonibacter stordalenmirensis. Next base: position 5,533 of record PMUE01000069.1, read on the forward strand.
TTAAGCTAGGCGACCTCGACGAGCGACGCGAGACGTTCGCTGCCGGTCGCGGTCAGGGTATAGCGCTGCGATATGCCGTGAACGGCGCAGGTTATGCAGCCGCGCGCCGTGAGATCGGCGAGCAGCGCTTCGATCTCATCGGGCGCAATCTCGGTAGCGTACGCGTGGTGCAAGAGGCCGGCAGCGCACTCGCTCGGCGTCGCGGGTCCCTCGTAGAGCACCCGAAGTACGCCTTCCTCGAGCGAAGCCACATACGGACGTACCTGTCTCATCAGGCGCCGGTTTCGTGGCGAAAATGAGATAACCTCTCAAATGAGAGAAGTTATCATTTGATGGGAAACTACGTGGCTTTAGGCTTCCAGGCCGCTAGAATCGCGCCTTGGATCGCCATTCCGACCGCGACATAGCCGACGTTGATGAACCCGAGCGTGATGCCCCAGCCCGAGTAGGCGTAATCGAGCCACGTCATGGTCCCAAAGATCAAGAGCCCAAACGCGAAGCCGATCCATGCGCCCTCAAGCGGGCCGACCGGGCCGCGCCACTTGAGAATCATCGCGAGCCCGTATGCCAGGAAAAACGCGGTGATGAAATCGACCGAAAAGAGGTAGAGCGGACTGGCACTCATCATCTGGCCGGTCGCGTTCGGTCCGTTCGTCCGCGCGATTTCGACCATCCAGAGTTTCCCAAGGAGCAGATCGTACCAAAGCCACCCGAGGAGAAATTGGGCGATCGCCGACACGACGATCGCCCACCAATTTACCTTGAGGTGCATTACGGTTTCGTCGGATCCGAAACGGTCGGACCCGAACCGCGATGGCTTATCGGAGCGCCGCCGTTATTGGACCTCGGCGTCTTGCGTTGCTGATGATGTCCCGGACGCGGATGCATCATCGACCTTGGCCGGTATGTGAGTGTGCCGACGCGCCGCTCCGTGTACGTCATCGTGCCGCTGCTCGGCGCACCGTATTCCAGCGAATAGATCACTCCTTGACACGAATCGACGAACCACACGTACCCGTTGCCACCGCCGACGCCTTGGATGTCGACTGATTCGTCCTCGTCGGCCGGCGGCGGGTAGTAGCCCGCAACGGGGTTACTCCCCGGGAGTCCCGAGAGGCGTCCGAGGCCAGGGCCGCTGCTGTTGCTACTTCCAACCCAGAAGCTGCCGTCAGCGTAAGCCATCGTACTACCCTCGAAGTACGTAATCGGGAAATTCGTCTCGGTCATATTAGCAGTCGAGAATGCCTTCGTTCCGGGAACGTAACCATACGGATAGTGCGAATCGTACTCATTGTTCGCAAACCACGCCGTCGTACCATCGGATCCGGTCGCGACCGTGCGCACATCGGTCGTAAGACTCAACGCGACGGACGAGGTGAGTGCAAACGAACCCGTTGAGACCTTGTAGACGCCTTCATAATCGCTGTCGGCGATGTACATCGTCGATCCGTCGGGACTGATCGACATATCTACGACTTCGTCGAGCGGCGGCAGACCCGACACCGACGAGAACGGTGTCTCGGTGACGGTACTTCCGTTGAATTTGCCGATGGCGTATTCGCTCGAGATGACCGCGCTTTCACCGCAGTATCCGGTGTATTCGATGAACCAGACGTTGCCGGAACTATCGACGTGCATCGGTCCGGGGTAACCCTGCAAAATGTATTCGGTCGTCGTTCCTGCAGCACTATTCAATACGCCGAGCGTTCCGGTGTCTAACTCCTGCTCGTCGGTGCATGAGGGCGCGCTTTCGGTCTGCGTGCTGCCCGAGTAATAGACCGTTGTTCCGGAGGCTGCGATGTCGTCGTAGGTGTCGAGCTCGTCGACGTTGACCGACGTGCTCATTCCGTGCACGACGGTGAGACCGGGAATCGTTTCGCCGGATTCCGGAGGATTGTAATAGTCGCCGGTGTCGCCGACGTAGATGCTCTTGATCCCGGTCGTCGAGGCGATTGCAACCCCGTCCATCTCTTCCTCGTCCGCGTTCACCTCGGTCGCGATTGCGGCGTTGCCGTTCGACAGCGCTGCCGCGTCGTACGGCTCGAGGGTCACGTCATTGACCGTGTCGAGATATTGGAAGAGATTCAACACCGCGCCGGTCGCGTTGAACGAAACGGGCGTTCCAGTCATGCCCGAACCGCTCGGCGTGATCGTCGAGCCGACGTTCGTTCCGCCGTTGTAGTCGAGCGTTACGACTTGTCCCGGTGACGTTACGGAACTGCCCGATAGGCTCAAGGTGTGGTACGTATCGCCGGTGACCGCAAGGCTGATCGGCGTCGAGAATAGGCCCGGACCAATGATCAGATTCCCACTCGCGTCGGTGGCTTGCACGATTACCGCGGTGGAACCGGCATTACCAACCGGCAATTCAGACTGCCCGAGCACTAACGCAACAGCGACCGGAACCCCATTGAGGTCGAGCGACACTGTCGGTGTTGTTCCACCTTTCGTGATCGTGACTTGTACCTCGCC
>PMUE01000054.1 GCA_003167055.1 Vulcanimicrobiota bacterium
GTTAGCGCGGGCGTTCGAGACGCGGACCGAACGCGTGCAGCGGGTTGAAAACGACGAGTTCCTCGATCAACTCGATCCCGAAGCCACGCTCGTTGTGGATGTCGGCACCGGCTTCGACGATCGCGCCGAGATCGTGATCGAACTCGATCGTCGTCTCGAGGCCGCGACGATGATCTTCGTCGACGCGTACGCCACCGATCTTGCCGCCCTTGCGTCGCGTCTGCGCTATCCGCAGCGCGTGCTCGGTTACGGTGTGCTCGGCACGATCGATGAGCAGCAGGCAGTGGAAGTCGTCGACGCCGATGCAACCGGTGACGACGCGCTTACGCTCGCGCAAGAACTCTTTGCGGCAATCGGCAAGCCCGCCGTGCTGGTGGGCGATCAGCCGGGCTTATTTCTTGGACGTGTGGTCGGCTCGATCGTGAACGAAGCGATGATCGCAGTAGCAGAGGATGTGGCCTCGCCTGATGATATCGATAACGCGATGCAGTACGGCGTGAACTATCCGCGCGGCCCGATTGCGTGGGGCGAGCAGATTGGGGGTAAACGTATCGCGCGGATCCTCAAACGCCTTGCCGCTGCCGAGGGCGAGGAGTTTGCGCCGCACCGCTCGCTCTGGGTACTCGATTCGCCACAGAATGCCGGAGCCGAGCCAATCGAGGAAGCGAGACCCGACGCCATGAACTTTTTGCTCGGATAAGGAGAGACCGCGATCGAGCAACTGAGAGTCGGCCAGCATTACGACACGACCTATGGCACGTTATGGAAGGACGGGACGTACTTCCCGCGCGGGACGCGCGTCATGGTCGTTGGCGTGCACATCGAGCAAGGATTTTGCGTGCGTTTCCCCGCCGAAATTGACGGCGAGCCGCTCGAGACGTGGGAAGATTGGAGCGAAGCCGATTTTTTAGCCGCAGAGGGTTCGGTTGCGCCGTCGCCTGAGCCGCTTTCCGGTAACGTGCTCAGTGAGGCGCGTGACGTGCTCTCCGATGCGGAAGACGGCTGCCATCTTCACCTGCACGAAGACGAGGACTAATTGCTGAAATTGAAGACGACCCCGTTGAACCAGAGGAAATTGCACTGCGAACCGTTCTGTGCAAGGCCGCTGGGCGACATGTAACTCGTCGTGAAGCAATAGTTCTGCGCCGGCGTGAGATTGTTAAATGTCGTCGTGCCGCTCGAATTCGTCACTTGCGACGCGATCAGCGATCCCACCTGACCGTTGACGTCGGTCGACAAATTGACCGTCTGATTCGGCAGCGGTGAACTCGAAACGTAGACCGTAACGATCGCCGTACTCGCGACTGCATTGGGCGTCGCGGTTGCGGTAGTGGCGGTCGGCGCCGGTGTTCCGTAGAGATCTTCGGGGTTGTATCCCGAATTGCACGCTGCGAGGGCGATCGCCGTTGCGGCGAACGCAATCAAAAGGATCCGTTTGGGCATGGCGCCCGAGCTTCGACGCCTCTGCCGCCCCCGCCTTGCCCTCAACGCTCAGGAAAAAGGCTTGGTTGCCTTGCCCTTGGCGAACTCGATGAGAACGCGGAAAATCCGAACTATGCGAATCTCCACTTTCGACGACTGGGTCGACCTTCTCAAAGACTGGCAGAAGGAGATCGGACTCGACCACGAGCTCGTCGACCGCTACATGCCGGGCTACACGCTCGGGGCAAAGTACGGCGAACTGCCGACGCCCGAAATTTACTTCGGCGATTTCAAGGGCGAACGCCGGTGGGAACGCGTGCGCGAGGTTCCCGATCAGCGCATGCGCGACGCCGTGTTGAACATGATCGTCTATCAGGGCGATACCGAGTTTGCTTCGAACGAGCAGCAGCGCTTCTTGGTCAACAATGCGCCGTCGGAGTACGATCTGGCCTCGCTCGTGCGCATCATGCTCGAAGAGACGCGTCACGGTTATCAAATGTGTCATCTGCTGGTGCATCATTTCGGCAACGAGGGCAAGATCGAGGCGCAGAAACTGCTCGAGCGCCGCGCGTACGGGAAGCGTAACCGTTTGCTCAATGCATTCAATGACGACGTCACGCATTGGCTCGACTTTTTCGCCTACACCAACTTCATGGATCGCGACGGAAAGTTTCAGCTTACGATGCTCTCGCACTCGAGCTTCGCACCGCTTGCGTCTTCGGTGGGGCCCATGCTGCGCGAGGAGTCGTTTCACATGGGGATCGGCATCACGGGCTTGCGGCGTATCGCGAGCGCCGGCGTCATCCCGGTACACATTCAACAGAAATACTACAACAAGTGGATCTCGGGCTCGCTCGATTTGTTCGGCACCGATCACTCCGGATCGGCGCAGTGGGCGTACGCCTGGGGCATTAAGGGACGCGTCGACGAGGACAAGGCCGGCGACGGCGTCGATAAGGAGCACCTCAACGAACGCGCGCGGGAGCAATTCTACGCCGAGGTGCAAGCGACCGTCGATCGCGTCAACGAGGTCAACGTGAGCGAGACCAAGCTCTACGTGCCGGACATGCGCTTCAACCGCCGGATCGGCGCGTTCGCGGACAAGTTCTATGCCGTTGACGGCCGCGAACTGACCGCGGACGAGTGGAAGGCGTACGCACCGACCGTTCTGCCCAGTGAGGCCGATGAAATCGCGCTCAAGGAGTTTTTCAAAGATCCGGAATGGATCGTCCCGAAAGGCAAAAACGCATGACGACCACCAACGGCAAAGTCGACGCCACGCCCTTCGGACGCGAAGCGCGATCGTTTGAGGGCAAGCGCGTCATCAACACGTGGAAGGATGGGCACATCGGGTTCGTCGAGATGGACGATCCGCCGGCCAATACCTATACGCACGAGATGATGCGACAGCTCGACGACGCGATTCTCGACGCGCGCTTCGACGACGAGATCGAAGTCATCGTGATCACGGGCAAGGGCGAAAAGTTCTTCTCGGCCGGCGCCAACGTCGCCATGCTTGGGGCAGTTAGCCCGCAATTCAAATACCATTTCTGTCTGCATGCGAACGAGACGCTCAATCGCCTCGAACAAACGCCGAAACTGGTCATCGCCGCCCTCAACGGGCACTGCGTCGGCGGCGGTATGGAGATCGCGATGGCCGCCGACATTCGCATTGCGCGCAAGGACTCGGGCAAGATCGGCTTACCCGAGGTCTCGCTCGGCGTGTTGCCGGGAACCGGTGGAACGCAGCGCTTGGCACGGCTGGTCGGCAAAGCCCGCGCAATCGAATTGATGACGCTGGGCAAAACGTTCAGCTACGAACAGGCGCAGGATTGGGGCATCGTCAGCGACGTCTACGAAGGCTCCGCCGAGGCGTTTCGCACGCAAATTACCGACTATGCGCGGCAATTCACCACGCCGAATAAAGCGCCGATGGCGGTGGGATTCATCAAACGCAGCGTGCAGACCGGCGCCGAGCTTCCCTTGCAAGACGCACTCGCGCTCGAGCGCGAGCTTCAAGCGCAGCTCTTCAAAAGCGACGATGCTAAAGAAGGCATCGGCGCGTATACCGAAAAGCGCGTCGCCCGCTTCAAGAACAAATAAGTGCATCGTTGGGAAACGCTGACCGCCCTGGCCGCGGTCATTGTGGCGAGTGTCTCGGCGTTTCCCGTGCCCGGCCGACTCTGGTACGCCGGCGTCGCGATTGTGTTGCTCGCGGCCGCCGGCGCCGCGCAGATCCGCCGTTCGCTGAACGGGTCGGGCGAAACGAAGACCGGCCCCACGCCCGAGGATATTGCCCGCCGCATTCGCGAGCAGCGCAACCGCCGTTAACCGCCCCGCTCTCGTTCCAGCATCGCCGCGTAGATCGCGTCGACGTTGGCAAGCGTATCGATCTCGTCGACCGGTTTGTCGTCGCGAATGCGCAGAATGC
>PMUE01000047.1 GCA_003167055.1 Vulcanimicrobiota bacterium
TTGTCGGCGAACACGGCTACAACCTCACCAACGAGCGATTCGGTGCGCGATTCGATTACGAACGCGGCGCGCTCGATGCCGAAGTCGCGATGCGGTACGGGACCGACAATCCGCTTACCGCCAGCACGAACCCATTTTTAAGTGGCCCCGGCGCGGATCGCGCGTTCCAATGGAAGCTCGCCGATGCACCGCCGAGCAAACCCTGGGAGTTCGGCGCATTCGGAACCGTTGGCACCTATGGTCTCCACGGCGCGCCCAATACCGTCGGCGCACCGCCGGCGATGGATTACTACAATATGTATGCGCCGTACTTCGAAGTGGATCCGAATTCAGTCGGCAAAGGCGTTCCCGGAGTGTACGGCTTCTATATGAGTTACCGTGATAGCAATCCCGGCGTGTTGCCTCCGAGCGGCGCACCGCTCGGCAGGAACAGTGAGGACGAAGGTCTCGACCTCGTCGAACCGATGTTCAACGGTTACGGGATGATCAACGCGCAACAGGAGTATAGCAACAACGGCATCGGCGGCGTCGGTCACTACTACAACGTCGGTGTCGCCTACGAGATCCCTCAATTGCCGTACATCTTCTTGCGGCTGCAAGTGCCGATGGCGGGGAGCAGCAGCGCGCCGTACGGGCGCCCGACGTGGCTCTGGTCGGTGCAGTGGATCACACCGCTGGTCGGCTCGCAAAATAAGATCGAGAACTACGCGCAAACGCGCGAAAGCACCGTCGTGAGTGTCAATGCGCCGACCGGCGAGTCGATCTACACGACCAATTGTTCGGCCTGCCACGGCGCAAACGGACAGGGAACCGCGGGGGCGTTTCCGGCACTCGCGGGCAATAAGGACGTGATCGCGACCGATCCCACCGCGGTCATCACCATCGTGAAGCATGGCAAGGGCGCGATGCCGGCCTGGTCGCCCAAGCTATCAAATGCAGACATCGCCGCCGTGCTGACCTACATACGAGCTGCGTGGGGAAACAAAGCGCCGGCGGTCACCGCAGCGGGTGTCGGAACCGTGAAGTAGTGGGCGAGCGAGTTATCCGAAGAGACGCCTTTGCAAACTGCGCATTCTCCGACGCCATCGATCGCGCCGGAGAATTTCTCCGCAGCGCGCAGGCGAGTGGGCGCCTCGATGAACTCGTCGTCCCCACCAACCTCTCGGTGCTGGTCACCGACGATTTCACCGACAGCGTGCGACGACACGATGCGCTCGAGTTCGCCTGGCATCCGCGGTCGGCGTTTCTTCCCGCAGGACGTGCGCTGTTGACCGTGCGACCACACGCGCCGCAGGGGTCAGAATTACAATTTACTATCGCGTACGTTCCGCCGTTCGGCGCGTTCGGCCACGTCTTCGATGTCCTGATCGGACAACATATTGCCGCACGAACCTGCGATCAGCTGCTGCGCCGTCTCAAAGAAGAGGTCGAATCAGGCGCACGCTGAGAGACGCTAGCGCGTCACGATAAGTGCGGCGAGGCCGATCGCGATGAGGTCGCCGGTTATTGCCGCCGGATAGTTGCCCATGCGTTTGATCGCTTCGCAGCGCACAGCGTACCCGGCGTATGTGCCGATCAGCGCGCCGATGATGCCCACGCCGGCGCCGGCGATTCCCGGACCGCCGTGCAACGTCGCGATGAGCCAGCCGACTAATGCTCCGCTGATGATGCGCGCGGTCAATCCGACCGCTCCCGTGCGCGGCGGCGTGTTGGGCATCGCGTCCACGACGTATTCCGCAACGGCGGCAACCGCGAGCACGATACCCCACACGCTCCCGCGCCGGATCAACACCGCGGCCAGCGGTGTGAATGTGCGCAGTCCCGATACGAACCCGAGACAGAGGCTGAGCAAAAGTATCGTCATGCGAACGTGTCCCCTTCGAGACGTGTGAGCCNNGGTAACGCTACTGCATGAATTACGCCCGCATTTTTTCTGGCGCGCTTTGCGCTGTTTTGGTGACCGCAGCAGGCCCGACGCCGACGGTGAGCTCGGATTCTGCCCTGGTCGGCTGGGCCGCCGGTCCGGCGGTGAGCACCGAGTTCTCGTACGAGCAGCAACTGATGGCGGTGCCCAGCGCCGCAAACGCGATGGACATCGAGCGACACATTTCGTCGGTACCGCACCGCGCCGGTTCTGCCGCCGATTATGCAACGGCGCTCTACGTGCAGAAGCGCCTCGCGGCCGATGGCTTCGTGACGCGCATTCAAAAATATCAGGTGGAATTCACCGGGCCGTTGCAGCAGAGCTTGAGTTTAGTCTCGCCGCAAAAGCGCGACTTTTCGCTCCTCGAGGGGACGCCGGGGCATCCGAACCATTGGGAACAACTCGCGGGTCAACCCTTCCTCGAAGAATCCGGCGACGGCACCGTCACTGGACCGGTCGTCTACGTGAATACCGCGTCGAAAGCCGACATCACCGAACTCGATGCGCGGCACGTAAGCTTAAAGGGTGCGATTGTGATCGTGCGCCTGAGCGCGCCGGGCGGCGGCGGGTTTCTAACGTTAGATCCGACCTATAACGCCTACAACGAACTCACCAAGCGCGGCGCGGTTGCCATCCTCGAATTCATGGATCCGGCAACGCAAGGCTACGGCGGCGGCGTGATGTGGCCGGCCGGCAACTTCAAGAATACCAACATGGCCGAGCGGATGAGCGGCATGTCACCGCGTGGCTTCATGGCGTTCCCGCCCGGTGACCCGACGATGGACGGCCATGCCCCGGTGATGGGCGCGGCGCACAAGTCGTGGAATCAGATCCCACATTCCACGATGCCGGAACTGAGCATTACGCAAAGCACGGCGCGCGCGCTGCTGGCCGGCATGACCGGCAAAGCGGTTCCGCAGTCGTGGCATCCGATGTTCGAATTCACGCAGCACTTCGGCGGCAACCAGATCGCGCGCGTACACACGAAATTCGAGCGCGAACTGAAGACGATTTGGCTCGTCTTCGGCGACATGCAGGGCTCGAGCGATCCCGATTCGGTCGTGATGATCGGCAGCCACCGTGACGCGATGACCTTCGGCGCAATCGATCCGGGCAGCGGCACAACGGTGTTGCTGCAAGATGCCGATGCCTTTGCCAGACTCGCCAAGGCCGGCTGGAAACCCAAACGGACGATCGAGATCGCGTCGTGGGACGGCCACGAACTCGGACTGTTCGGCTCGGCGGCGTGGATCTATCAGAACGGTCCCGACTTGCGCAAGAAGATCTTTCAATACATCAATACCGACCAGTTGACGACCGGCGATCCGTTCGTGGTGAGCGCGTCGCCCGGACTGTTTGCTTTCATGCAACAGATCTGCGACGTCGTGCCGCAAGTCAACAGCTCGCAAATGCTCGGCAAGCGCGATCAGCGCACCACCCCGTTGCTCAATGCGATGGGCGGCGGATCCGACCATCAGAACTTTGCCTACATGCTCGGCGTTCCGAGCACGTCGAACGGCTACTATGGTCCCTTCGGCGCGCATCACACCGCCGAAGATAACCTCGACGGGTTGCGCACCTACGATCCGGGGATGCAGGAAGCCGTCGTGACCGCACAAGTGACCGGCATTCAAGCGATGCGCGCGGCCAACGCCGACGTGTCACCGCTGCGCATCGAAGAAGTCCCAACGCAGCTGCTCAAAGATCTGATGCCGCTGCAGCTGGCGGCGTTTGAGGCGACCGACGGGAAAGTCACGCTGAGCGAGTTACGCGACGCGCTGGTCGATTATCAAGCCGCGGCCCATGCAACCGATGTGGCGATGCAAAAGGCTGAAGCGGCGGGCGACACGGCGACGATGACGCAGCTTGCCACCAAGGAGCAAGCCTCACGCGATGCGTTCTATATGCCCGACGGACTGCTGTTCCAGTCGGCGTATCACACGATCGATCGCGTCTACACCAGCTTTCCCGAGATCGTCTTTTCCGGCAAAGACAAAGCGAAAAAGGCCAAGGCGGTGGAGCGCATGACCACCGCGGTCAAGAACGCGACGGCGGCATTGCAATAATGGCACGCGTGCCGGCCGCCGATGCTCCATACGAGCCGGCTATCGCCGAGGCGCTCGCGCGCGTGACGCCGCCCGGCGTCGAGCCGTTGCTGCTGTTTCGCACCATGGCGAGAAGCCCGCGCGTGTTTTCAAAAATGTTCGCGGGCGGCTTGCTCGACAAAGGCCCGCTCAGCCTTCGTCAACGCGAGCTCGTGATCGATCGCACGACCGCGCGGCTGGGTTGCGAATACGAGTGGGGCGTCCACACCACGTTCTTTGCCGAACGCGTCGGATTCGGTCCAGAACAAGTCGAGGCGATCGTGAATGGTCCATCGGATGCCGCGTGTTGGGAGCCCGCAGAACAAGCGCTCCTCGCGCTCGTCGATGATTTGGTCGATCATCATACGATCAACGACGCGACGTGGCCGCGCATCCGCGCGCACTACGATGATGCGCAGATTCTCGAAGCAATTGCACTGGTGGGCTATTACCACACCATCAGTTTTTTGTGTCGAGGCTTGGAGCTACCACTCGAGTCCTACGGCGCACGGTTCCCTTAGGCGATTTATGCCAGGGCGATGCCGTTGAGGTATCCGATCGCGTTCGCGACGTAGGCTTCGGGGACGGTCGCCCCCTTCGCATTTGCTTGCTTCGCCGCGTCGATGATCATTGGCGGCGTTATCGGTTTGCCCGGCCCGATCGCTTCGCGTGTAGAGACGATGGCGTTGGCGAAGTTGCGCGCGTACCCGAACTCCGCTTCGCCCAGCGCGAGTGCACTTGCGGCCGTCGGCGACGCAAAGTCGCCGTGCTTTTTCAAATCGTCCTTGACCGTCGAGAGTGCGGTCACGTAGTCGTCGCCGTTGATCGGCACGCCGGGACTGTGCCACTGCACCATCTGCAGCCCTTGCGGCGTCGATTGGAACTGTGCGCCGGTCGCGGCACTGATCAGCGCGAGGTCGGCCGGCGTTAGGACGTTCGCCGAGAGCTCGAGGATCGTCTCGGAAACGGTTGCCGAGACCGCGCGCCCCTTGCTCTGCGCGGGCGTCCCGAAGCCTTGAATCCGACCCGCACTATTGATGCCCATTGCTACCCTATCGGCTTCGACGAGGGCGTGGTGAAGGCCGCTCGGGATGACAAGGGGCGCTTCGTTCGCTACGCTCGGGATGACAAGACGCCGCTGGCAGCCTTCACAATCATTTCGACGACGGCGTTCGGCTGCGAGAGCATGGGACAGTGGCTCGATTCCAGCTCGATCGTTTGCGCGCCCATCCGTTTCGAAACGAAGCGCTCGAGTTCAGGAGGCACGGCCTTGTCGTTTTT
>PMUE01000166.1 GCA_003167055.1 Vulcanimicrobiota bacterium
GCTGGGACAACGGCAACACGCTCACGGTAACGGTCAAGTAACGAAGACGCAGTCCTCGTTGCCGATGTGCCGTCGGTCCCTCGACTACACTCGGGATGACAAGACCGAAGTGGCTTGACATTTGTAAAGTCCGGGCCTAGGGTGGGGAAACTATGAGCGATTTTGCCGCCACCCTCAACGCCGCACTCGAGGCCAACGGCCTTTCCGCATCCGAGCTGGCGGTCAAGGCCGGCATGAGCGAATCGGCAGTCTCGCTGCTGCGCTCGGGCCGGCGTGAACCGTCGTACCGGACGCTCCAGCGCTTGACGGCCGTCCTGCCCGAGCTCACGCCGTCGCCGGGGGTGCGCGAATCGCCGTTCGATTCGATCGAGGATGCGATCGAGGATATTCGCGCCGGTAAGATGGTCGTCGTACTCGATGACGAGGATCGTGAAAACGAAGGCGATTTGGTGATGGCGGCTGAGAAGGTGACCGCCGCAGACATCAACTTCATGCGCAAAGAAGCAGGCGGCCTGATCTGTGTGCCGCTCTTGGGATCGCGCCTTGACGAGTTGCAAATTCCGCAGATGGTGCGCGACAACACGGCCGTGCACGAAACTGCGTTCACCGTGTCGGTGGAAGCGCGCGGGATTACTACCACCGGCATTTCGGCGCACGATCGCGCGGCCACGATCCAAAAACTCCTCGATCCCGACGCTGAGCCGGCGGATTTCTTGCGGCCCGGTCACACCTTTCCGTTGCGCGCGCGCGCAGGGGGCGTGCTGGTGCGCGCCGGTCAAACCGAGGCGTCGGTCGATCTCGCGCGCTTAGCCGGTCTGTATCCCGCCGGCGTGATCTGCGAAATCATGGCTGAGGACGGAACGATGGAGCGTCTCGAGGGGTTACGGAGCTATGCCGACCGTCACGGACTTCGGCTCATCACCGTAAAGGATCTCATTGCGTACCGTATGCGTACCGAAAAACTTGTCAAGCGCGTCGCCGAATTCAAACTTCCAACTACCACCGGCGAGTGGAAGGGCGTCGCGTACGAAACCACTATCGACGGAAACACCCACGTAGCCCTGATTATGGGCGATATCAGCAGCGGAAAAGACGTGCTGGTTCGCGTGCACTCCGAATGTCTCACCGGCGACGCCTTGCATTCGATTCGTTGCGATTGCGCCGCACAACGCGACGGTGCGATGGAAATGATCGCACAAGAAGGGCGCGGCGTGTTTCTCTACTTACGACAGGAAGGCCGCGGCATCGGCTTGGCCAACAAGCTGCGCGCCTACGAACTACAAGATCACGGAGCGGATACGGTCGAGGCAAATCTCGCGCTCGGCCTCCCGGTCGACAAGCGCGACTATGGCATCGGCTCGCAGATTCTCGCCGATCTCGGCATCAAAGAATTGCGTTTGATCACCAACAATCCGCGCAAGATCTTCGGGCTCGAGGGCTACGGCATCAAAATCATCGGACGTGTCCCGATGCAGACCGCGCCGACCGCCCACAACAAGAAATACATGGCGACCAAACGGGCCAAACTCGGGCACATGCTCGACGAGACCGTCGCTTCGTGAAGCCACGCGACGCCAACGGGAGGTCTTCGGAGCCCGCGCCGCAGTTGGCGGGTCACCGTTTTGCGATCGTCGCCGCCCGCTTTTATCGCGAGCTGACGGATTGGATGATCGACGGCGCGCAGCGCGCGCTCGCCGATTGCGGCGTCATGAATGAAGACATCGACGTGGTCGAAGTTCCGGGCTGCTTTGAATTGCCGTTAGCCTGTCGCAAACTCATCGACGCCGATCGCTACGATGCGATCGTCGCGCTTGGCGTCGTGATTCGCGGGGAGACGGCGCACTTTGATTTCGTGGCCGGCGAATGCGCACGCGGCATCATGGACGTGCAACTGGAGGCCGGGGTGCCGATCGGCTTCGGCGTCTTGACCACAGAGAATCTTGCCCAAGCGCAAGAACGTGCCGATCCGGCCCGGGGTGATAAGGGCTATGAAGCGGCCATGGCGGCCGCCGCGCTGATCAATATTCCAAGCAAATTACCGCGCGCCGGCTTTAGGTCCTAACCCGACCGCCCGGAAGGGAGGGAGCCGCCTTACCTAAGTCGCACTTTACCTGGCCTTAACGGTTGAATGCCCCCGGAGGCTCAGACGACCCAGTGGAAGACAAGATGATTACGTGTAAGGACTGCGGGAATCAATTCGTTTTCTCAGCCCGCGAGCAGCAGTTCTTCGCCGAAAAAGGTTTTCAGAATCTGCCCCAGCGCTGCCGTGAGTGCCGCCAGGCCCGTCGGGCCCAAAACGGCGATCACGTGCCTGCCCCGTCTGGAGCCCGCCCGAATTTCGAGGCCGTTTGTGCTTCGTGCGGCGTAAATACGACCGTTCCGTTCCGCCCGCGCGGCGATCGGCCGGTCTACTGCCGCGCCTGCTACACCGCCCAGGTTCCGGCCGGGGTTTGACCGTCGGGAATCCCGAATGGGATTTCCAACATGTCGAGCCCTTCTCCCGACGAACTCTCGGCCGTCGCATTTGACGGCGAGGCGTTGACCTATGTCGATCAGCGGCTGATTCCGCACGCGGTCGAGCGTAAGCGCGCGCGGACCGTCGACGACATCGAAGAGGCAATCAAAACCCTTGCGGTCCGCGGCGCCCCGGCAATCGGGGTCTTCGGCGCCTACGGCGTCGCGATGTTGCGTGACCTCATCGACAACGACGAGGCATTCGCCGTCGCGGCCCGGCGCGTGCGCGATGCACGCCCTACGGCAGTCAATCTCGCCTGGGCGGTGGACCGTGTGCTCGCCGCCGCCGACATGCGCACCGAAGCGCAAGCGATTCATCGCGAGCAACTCGCGATGGACGCGGCGATCGCCGATGCCGGGCTCGAGCTCATTCGCAAGGGCGCGCGCGTTCTCACTCACTGTAATACCGGACCGATCGCGACCGCCGGCGGCGGAACCGCGCTTGGTATCATCATCGCTGCGCAGCGCGCCGGCAAATCACCGCACGTCTTCGTCGACGAAACGCGACCGCTGCTGCAAGGCGCGCGTCTGACCTATTTCGAGCTTGCGCACGCCGGTGTCGACGCCACCCTCCAGGTCGACGGCGCTGCAGCAATCGCGATGCAGCGCAAAAAGATCGACCTCGTGATCGTGGGTGCAGATCGTATCGCGCGCAACGGGGACACGGCCAACAAAATCGGCACCTACGGTCTGGCGATTCTGGCCGCGCATCACGGCATTCCGTTCTACGTCGCCGCGCCGCGCTCGACGTTCGATTTCACGATGGAATCGGGCGCATCGATCCACATCGAGGAGCGCGCGCCAAGCGAAGTGACGGCCTTTGGCGGAACGACGGTCGCGCCGCCGGATGCGCAAGTGTACAATCCCGCGTTCGACGTCACACCGGGGCATTTGATCACCGCCTTCGTCACCGAATACGGCGTGATCCATCCTCCGTATCACGAGACGATTCCCGCATTGGAATTGCGTCCGAACGCGAGCGCGTTCGTAACGGGGGGCCCGTGCGCGTAGTCGCACGGGGGTGCGCAGATGAGTTTTCGGCGCGAAGTGCCGAAAGCGAATCGGAGCACAGGGCCGAGCGCAACGTGCGAGGCCTCTTCAAATGAAATATTACGACTTCATCGACAAGGCGCCAAAGATCGGCAGTCTGGTCGTCATCGAAGGCACGGAGCGCGCCTTGGCCGAGCGCGCGCTCGAGGTCTTGCTCGATCGGTTGCTGCCGTCCGACATGCGCGATCTCAATCTCGAGCGGATTCCGGCAGCCGAATGGACCGACGCCGCGCGCGCGCGAGAAGCCGTATCGGCGATGCCGTTTTTGGCCGATCGCCGAGTGGTCGTGATTAGCGACGCGCAAACGCTGCGTGCACAGCCGCGCCGCGATCTCTTTGAAGTCATGGAGGCCGTGCCCGACGGCAACACGCTCATCGTGCTCGATTTACTCTCGCCGCGTTCGCAACGTCCGGAGCCGCTCGGAGCGCAGGCCGGACGCGCCGCGCTGCGCATCGACACGAGCGCGAATGAAGAGACGCGGGCGCGATTCGTCGATGAAGTGCTGGCCGCGCTCGGCGCAACCGCCGAACCGCGCGTGCGCGCCGAGCTTGCACGCAGCGAAGCGGATCTCGCGAGCGTTCGCAACGATCTCGAAAAACTCGCCCTTGCCGGCAAGAAGATCACCTACAAAGACCTCGAGGGCGAGTCACTCGCCATCGAAGATCCCAAAGCGTACCGCTATGCCAGTGCTTTAGTGGAAGGGCACGTTGGCGAGGCGCTGGGCATCGCCCACGAATTCTTCGCCAACGATCCGCGCGGCGCGGCGATTCCGCTGCTCTCAGCGCTCGCAACCGAGTGCGGTCTGCTCTGGGAGCTGGCCCGCCCTGGCGGCGACCTGCCGGCCCGCCACAAATGGCGCGAACGCGTGCTGCGACCCATCGCCGGCCGCGTCGGCGAGCGACGCGCCCGAATCGCGTACGAACGGGCCGTGCACGGCGTCGAATCGATTGTGACCGGCTCGGCCGGTAGCGACCCGGACGACCACCGTACGCTGGTCGAACGCATCACTGCCGAACTGTCCGGCCTAAGCCGGCGCTGATTGCCGATAACTGAGATTATGGACGTGGTCGATTCGCCTCCGACCGACTCGCCCGATGTCGACCCAAAGCAGTGGCTTAAGGACGACGTCGAGCGCGTGCGGGCTGAACGTGACGATCTTGACCGGCAGATCGCTGCCGATCGGGAGCGGCTCGCGTCGATTCGCACGTCGCTGGACGGGATGGTCAATGCGGCGTGGCGCGACGTCTACGGCCAGCAGCAGCGCATGCGCGAGCGCGACAGTATCACCCAGGCGCTGATCTTAGGTTGGACCGGCGCCTATCAACTCTTTGCCATCGCCGGGTTCGTCGTCGTCGCCGGCGGTTTGATTTATGCGCTTGCGGCGACCGGCTTCGTCTTGGCGATTGGCCTGTATATCGTTCTCGCGCTGGTCGGCTACCTGATCGCGCGCGATCAGTGTCTGGCCCCGATCCGCAAGGCGCGGGCGTCGTATTTGGGTAGCGACGGCAAGGACGTGCGCTTCGTCGCGTTTACGCGCTATGAAACCGGCCTCAATCATCCGCTCATTGGCTATGACGGCCCGATCGACGGCATACTCGAAGACCGCGCTTGGAAGATTCCCGGCGTGCGTGAAAAGGACGCGCTCGAAGAAACCTTTGTCGAGGTCATCGACGAGCGCCGCAGCAACGTGTTGCTCACGCGCTTTCCGGACAAGAAGCCGACGCTCGTGCACGCCGATCTCGAGAACCCGTTCATCCGTTCGTATGGGGTGTTTTTTCAGCGCGCGCTCGAGCGGCATATGCCGCAGGTCAAAACGCAGGCGATCGAGTTCCGCGAGGTCGTGGCGCACTCGGGCGCACGCAAGGATCTCGACGACCGTTTGCGGCGCATGGAAGAAGAGCTTCGCGAGTACGACGGGACTGCCGCGATCATCAAGGGACTCGCGCTTCCGTCCACCGTTCGCAACGCGCTTATCCGGCAAGTCATTCTCTTTCGCCTGGGCGATCCGGCCGTACGCCGCGGTCTCTTCATCCGCGGTGACGATCGCGTCGATCTCACCGACGTGATGCAGTCGCTCTCGCGCGCGGCCGCAGCGACGCTCTTGCACCTCTCGTTCTCACAGATCAAGATCGGCTACGTCGGCCAAGGCGCCGCGACGGTGTCGCGCATTTTCGCGACCGCGAGGCGCGCGCGTTCGATTATCTTTATTGATGAAGCAGAGCGGTTCTTTACCACGACCGGTTCGGCGGCATACGAAGCGATGCGCAAGGAAGTCGTCCAGGCGTTGTGGAGCGAGTGGGAGCAACTCGAAGGTCGCACCGACGTGTGGGTGATCGCCGGTACGACATCGACCGAAGGACTCGACGAAGGCATCATCGCGCGTTTTGGCGCGGTTATCGATTTGATGCCGCCGGCATTCGGCGCCGAAGCCGCGACCACGGTGATCACCACCGACGACAGCGACGACGCGGAACCGGCGGCTACGCTCGAACGCGATACGGCGCCCGTCGACTTGCCCGAGCCCGTGCTCAAGCGTTCGCGCATGCTGGCGGCCATGTTTGCGCACGTTGCGACGATGGAATCGCAGGGCATCACCGTGCCGCGCGCGGTGCTCATCGCCGGACCCTCAGCCGATGCGCGCTTGAGCACGATCAAGAACCTCGCCGACCAGACCGGCTTGCCGGTGATTCCNNTCCCCGCCTACGGCGATCCGGGCTCGATCGCGCACCTCGCAATCACCATCGATCGTTTGGCCGACGCGAAAGAGCCGGTGTTCATCGTCGCTGAGACGGTCGACGCTACGGCACTGGATCCCGAGCTGCGCAGCCGCTTCCCTGAATTCGTGGACCTTACCGAACTCTCGGCCGAGGCGCGGCGGCAGAAGCTCCTCGAGCTGCTCGCCCCGAAACCGCTCGGCTTTGATCTCGCGGCTGCGCTTGACGACCTCGAGGCGCAGACCGACGGGATGACCGAAGATCAGCTGCGGCACTTCGTCGACGAGGCCGGGCGCGCGGCGGCGCTGCGCGCAATCGATGCCGGAACGCCCGAGCACGTGACCGTGGAGCTCGTAGACTTTGAACGGCGCACGGTCCCCGAGGCTACGACCAAAGACGACGAGGCTGCGCTCTAGGCGGAGGCGAAGAGCGCCTTCGTCCCATGAATCACCTAACGTACGTCTCGCCGTTCTCTTGGAGATACGGCAGCGCCGAGCTACGCGCGCTCTTCTCTGAACAAGAACGCCGCAAATTGTGGCGTGCGGTATGGGTCGCGCTCGCGCAGGCGCAAGCGCGCGCCGGACTGATTTCGGCTGACGAAGTCGCCGATCTTCAGGCACACGCGCATGAGATCGACATCGATGCGGCACTCGAAATCGAGCGCGAGATTCATCACGATCTCATGGCCGAAATTCGCGTTTTTGCCTCGCAAGCAAAGCTGGGCGGCGGCAAGTTACACCTCGGCGCGACGTCGATGGACATCGAAGACACGGTCGAGACCTATCGCCTGCGCTTAGCGCTCGCACTGGTGGGTGCCAACCTTCACGAACTGCTACGCAGTTTTGCGGTAAAAGTTCGCCAATACGCGGATCTCGTCTGCATGGCATTTACGCATCTGCAGCCGGCCGAACCAACGACGCTGGGCCATCGTCTCGCCGTCTACGCGCAAGATCTGGTGATTGACGATACCAATCTGCGTTTCGTGTTCGATGAGCTGACGACCAAGGGGTTGCGCGGCGCGGTCGGCACGGCGGCCTCATACGAGCAGTTGCTCGATCACCAAGGTACCTCAGCGATGTTCGAGGAGCACGTGCTCGAGTGTTTCGGTCTGCGCGCGCGCGACGTGAGCACGCAAACCTACACACGCAAACTGGATTACTTATTGCTCTCCGGGCTTGCCGGACTCGGCGCCTCGCTCTCCAAATTTGCCGCCGACGTCCGCATTCTCAGCAGCCCCGAGTTCGGGGAAGTCGCCGAGCCGTTCGGCCGTGCCCAGGTCGGTAGTTCGGCGATGCCGTTCAAGCGCAATCCCATTTTGAGCGAACGCATCGATTCGCTGGCGCGACTCCTCATCAGCTATAGCGACGTTGCCTGGCAAAATGCCGCGACCAACTATCTCGAGCGCACGCTCGACGACAGCGCCAATCGCCGAACGATTCTTCCCGAAGCGCTGATCCTCGCCGACGAAATCGTGTCCCTCGCGCGCAAAGTCATCGACGGCTTGCGTGTCGAGGAACGCCGGATCGCGCACAACTTGCGTGTGTATGGGCCGTTCGCGGGCACCGAAGCCGTGATGATGGAAGCGGCGCGTGCCGGCGGCGACCGCCAAAACCTCCACGAGCGCATTCGTGTTGCGGCGATGGAGGCGTGGGCCGCGCTTGCACGCGGTGAAGATAATCCGCTTGCGCAAACGCTCGCCGGCGATCCCGCGTTGACGGCGCTCCTCGATCCGGCCGAGATTCGCCGGCTGCTCGATCCGGTCAAACACATTGGCACCGCGCCGCAACGCGCCCGCGCGCTCGCCGACCGCATCGACGCATTGCCCGAATTTCCCAAGCAGAAAACTGTTGAGGTTTGAGATGAAGAGCATTGTCATCCCGAGCGTAGCGCAGCGCAGTCGAGGGACTAGCAAACCTGTTGTTGNNCGCGAGGAGCGTCTTCGCGGGCAGCAACAGGTTTGAGCGGTCCCTCGACTACGGCGCTTCGCGCCTACGCTCGGGATGACAAGGTGATGAATGAATAAGGGTAACGAGGTTGCGCGCGGCAAGACCAAGGTTCTCTACGAGAATCCTGGGCATGCGGATCAATTGGTCGTGGTGCAGACGGATAATATTTCCGCGGGCGACGGAGCGCGGCGCAATGAGATTGCGGGCAAAGGCCGGTTGGCGGCGCAGACGACGGCACGGGTCTTTCGCCTGCTGAACCTGTGCGGCTTGCCGACGCACTATTTGAGCGGTGGTGAAGACGACGACAATAACGAGATGCTCGTGCGCCGCGCCAACATGCTGCCGCTCGAGGTTGTGGTGCGCGGCGTGGCGGCGGGTTCGTTCGTGCGTCGGAATCCCGGCATCGCCCGCGGGATGCTCCTCGTGCCGCGAGTGATCGAGTTCTTCCTTAAATAGGATGCGAATCACGATCCGCAGATCACACCCGACGAGATCGTTTCGCGCGGTATCGCCACCCCGGCCGAGGTCGGCGCAATGAGCGAACTCGCGCGTCTGACCTTCGATATTCTCTCGCATGCGTGGCGCAGACGCGACGTGCTTCTGGTGGATCTCAAGGTCGAATTCGGCCGTTTGACAGCGGGTAACGAGAAAGGCCAGCTGGTCATCGCTGACGTCATCGACAACGATTCGTGGCGTATTTGGCCGCAGGGCCGCGAAGACCGCATGCTCGACAAGCAGATCTATCGCAACCTGCAAACCGTCGATGACGCGGCGCTCGCCACCGTGAAGGCGGCGTACGAAGAGGTCGTTGACCTCGTCGGGACATTCCCGGTGATGCGTCCGGGAATGGCGGCGATTGTCGCCGACGGGCCTGAACGCAATGAAGCGCTCAATGCGGTGGCGGCGGCGTTGCAAGGGCTCGGTCTGCCCACGATTCGTCACATCGCGAGCCCGACGCGTACGCCCGGCTTTGTGCTGCAACTGGTGCAGCAACTCGAAGCGACGTTTGCGCGGCTCTTTTTCGTCGCGATCGGCTCGGACGATACGTTACGCGCGATGCTCGATGCCGCATCGTCAGCGCCCGTGCTCGGCTGGAACGGCGACGCGAGTGCCGTCGCGCAGCAGTGTGCGAAACTCTTAGCGATGGACGACACGGTGCTCTACGGCCGTACGCTGCTGATGCAGGCCAATGCGCGTTCTACTGTGCTCCACGCCGATGCGGGGCTGCAGCAACAGGGCGGCCCACCCGGGGCATCGCTTGGCTGACGTTGCCGTTGCCCTGCGTCCCGATGAGCTTGCGCGCATTCGCGAGCGGCTCGGGCGCGAACCCACGCTCGTCGAGTTGCACGCCTTCGACGCGCAGTGGAGCGAGCATTGCAGCTACAAGTCGAGCCGGCATCTGCTCAAGAAGCTGCCGACGACGGGAACGGCCGTCGTCCTCGGGCCGGCAGAAGATTCCGGGATCCTGCACCTGGGTGAATGGAACGGCGAACGCTATGGCATCGTGATCGCACACGAGTCGCACAATCATCCCTCGCAGGTCGTGCCGTTCGAAGGGGCCGCAACCGGAATCGGCGGCATCGTACGCGATGTACTCTGCATGGGCGCGCACGTGATCGCGGTCGCCGACCCGCTGCGCTTCGGAACGATCGACGATCCGCATTCGCATCAACGCTACGTCGCGCAGGGCGTCGTGGACGGCATCAGTGCCTACGGTAATGCGATCGGCGTCCCAAATATCGCCGGCGATTGCTATTTCGACTCGCGTTTCGACGACAATTGCTTAGTCAACGTCGTCTCAATGGGCATTGTCAAAGAATCTGAGATCATTCACTCGTACGCGCCTCGCCGCGCTGACGGGTGGGACATCGTGCTCGTGGGTAAGGCGACCGATCCCAGCGGCTTCGGCGGTGCGTCGTTTTCATCGCTCACGCTCGATGCGCAAGACGAAGATTCCAACAAGGGCGCGGTCCAAGTGCCCGATCCGTTTCTCAAGAGCGTGATCATGCGCGCAAGCTATCGCGTCTTTGCGTATCTGCGCGAGCTCGGCGTTGCCGTCGGATTCAAGGATTTGGGCGCGGGCGGCATCATGGGCTGTTCCGCCGAGATCGTTTCGGCCGGCGGCTACGGCGCGAAGATCGATCTCGAGGCGGTCAACGTGGCCATCGAAGGCATGCGTCCCGAGGTGATCGCCGTCGGTGAAACGCAGGAGCGGCTGCTTTGGGTCGTGCCGCCCGCGGTCACGCCGGAACTGCTGCGCATCTACAACGAGGAGTTCACGCTTCCCGAGATCGCCTATAACGCGCGCGCGACGACGATCGGCACCGTAACGGCCGAAAAGCGCTACGTCCTGCGCTATCACGATCAGACGGTGATGGACGTTGAGATCGATTTTCTCACCGGCTCGATCCGTGACGATCTTCCATTTACAGAACCGACGGTGCCGGCGGCGACGGCCGAACGGCCGCTGGTTACCGGCGTGCAGCTCGACGAGTTGATCGAGCGTGTGCTCGCGCATGGCGACGTGTGTTCGCGCGAACCGCTCTACCGCCGCTACGATAGCGTGGTCCGCGGCTGCACAGTGATTCCCCGCGGCGCGGGTGACGCGGGCGTGCTCGCGCCCGTACCCGGCAGCTCACTCGGCGTGGCCCTCGCGGTCGCCGGTAATCCGCGCATGAGTCACATCGACGTTCGCCTCGCCGCCGAACACGCGGTCTACGAGGCCGTGCGCAAAGTCGCCGCGACCGGCGCGCGCGCGATTGGGCTGACCGATTGTCTGAACTTCGGCAATCCGCGCAAGATCGAGCACTACAACGACCTGGTCGCGGCGATCGACGGGCTTGCGCGCGCGGCCGGCCGCTTCAATTCACCGTTTGTCTCGGGCAACGTCAGCCTTTACAACGAGTCGGCGAACGGGCGCGCTATTCCGGCCTCGCCGATCGTGTCGTGCGTCGGTGCGTTCAACGACATCGCGACCGTCGTAACCATGCCGCTCAAATCGGCCGGCTCGGTGTTGTACCTGATCGGTACACCGCAGCTGGCACTCGGCGGATCAGTCTTGCTCGACGTCTTGGGACGAAGCGACGAGCATTTGCCGCGCATCGACTACGACGCGACGATCGCGCAACACGATCTGATGTATGCAGCGGCGCAGGCTCGGCTTTTCCGCTCCGCGCACGCGATCGGGAACGGCGGTTTAATCACCGCGATCTGCGAGATGGCCTTCGCCGCGATGCGCAAGGGCCGCGCATCGATCGGTGCGCAGATCCATGACGCGTGGCAATGGACCCACGGCAGCGTCGGGGATCTCGAAGCCTACTTCGGCGAGGCCGGGGGCTTCCTCGTCGAAGTGGCTGCCGACGACGTCGAGGCGTTCGAAGGTCTAGCCGACGACGTCACCGGCGTGCACGAGATCGGCGTGACGATCGAACGGCCGGTGCTGGTGGTGGACGATCAAGCCTTCGATCTCCATCGGCTGCATTCGATTTGGAACACGCCGCTGCGCGAGGTCTACCCGTGAGCGCGCGCATTGCGGTGCTGGTCTTCCCCGGCACCAATTCCGAAGACGAAACGTTTCGCATACTGCGTGATTGCGGCGGCGATGTGCATTTGGTGCATTGGAGCCACGCGCAGACCCTTCCTACCTTCGACGCGTACGTGCTGCCGGGCGGCTTTGCGTACGAAGATCGCATACGAGCCGGCGCGATTGCCGCCCACGATGCGATGATGGATCACGTGATCGCCGGCGCGCAAGCGGGAAAACTCGTGCTCGGCATCTGCAACGGCGCACAGATTCTGCTCGAAGCGGGGCTTGTACCGGGAACCGCGGCGATTCGCCGTCCGACGGCCGCGTTCACCGGCAACGGCCCGGTGCCGCACTTTGTCTGCACGCACGTGTACGTCAAACTGGCGATCGATCCGGCGCGTTGCGCGATGACGGCGGGACTCGGTCACGATCCGTTGATTCCAGCGTGGACGGCAAACGGCGAGGGACGCCTGGCGGCGAGCAAGGAGCACTTGCAAGAATTAGAAGACGGCGATCACATCGCATTCGTCTACGCGCACGAAGACGGCAGTGTCGACGATAGCGCGAGTCCCAACCAATCGGCGCTGGGCATTGCCGGCCTGTGCAACCGCGAGGGGAACGTGCTCGCATTGATGCCGCATCCCGAACGCGACGCCTGGACGTTGAATCATCCCGACCGCCGGCGCGGTGCGGCGATGCTCGCACCATCCGGCGGCGCCGTGTTCTTTCGCAGCTTCGTCGGAGCCTTACAGTGATGAGACGGGCCGTCGCGATCGGTCTGAAGATTCCCGACAATGCCGCATATACGGCGCTGGTGACGTTGCGCCGGCTCGGCATCGACGTCGCGCGCGTCGAGCGCGCGGACATCGTGCGCTTTGCGGATGCGCCGGATGAGGCGACCGCGCTCATGGCTGCCGTCGAACGTGATGAGTCGCTCTACAATCCCAACAAGCACCGCGTCACGGTGCTCGAAACCGATGCGCCGCGCGTGGGGGAAGTGTGGATCGTGCAAGATAATGTCGACCGTCCCGTCGGCTGGCGCCTGTACCGTTCGCCCGACCTTCCGGCCGACACGGCAACGCTGACGCAGGCGGCGGAACGCCTGCTCTGCAATCCCGCCATCGAAAGGGCAATTTTCCCGAAATGAATCGACCGTACACGATCGCAACGCTGGGCTCACACTCCGCGCTGCAGATCCTCAAAGGCGCGCACGACGAGGGCTTTCGCACGCTCGCGGTCGCGACCCGCGACACCGAACGCCTGTATCGTTCGTTTGCCTTCGTCGATGAAGTGATTGCGGTCGATAGTTATTCGGAATTTCCCAAACTCATCGGTGAACTCGAACGACGCAAGGTCATCATCGTCCCACATGGGTCGTTCGTGGCCTACCTGTCGCTCGAAGAACACAAGCAGATGACGATTCCCTATTTCGGAAATAAGGCGGTTCTGGATTGGGAAGCCAGCCGTGAATTACAGCGCGAGTGGCTCACCCGCGCGGATATCACGATGCCGCGGCAGTTCAAGACCGGCGCCGAAATCGATCGCCCGGTCATCGTGAAGCTCTATGGCGCGGGCGGCGGCAAAGGCTACATGTTTATCCGCGATGCGCACGACTTCGAGCAGCGTTCGAAGGAGCTGAAGAAGGCGTATACGATCCAAGAGTACATCATCGGTGTGCCACTCTACATCCACTATTTCTATTCGCCGCTCGAGGATCGGCTCGAGATCATGTCGATGGATCGCCGCTACGAAACCAACGTCGACTCGCTCGGACGCATCCCCGCCGCAGCCCAGGAAGGGATGGACGTAAGTCCTTCCTACGTGGTGGTGGGTAATCAGCCGGTGAGCCTGCGCGAATCGATGCTGGCCGAGGCGTTACGGATGGGCGAAAACGTGGTACGAGTCAGCAAGGAGATCGCGGGCCCGAAGGGGCTGTTCGGGGCGTTCTGCATCGAGACGATCATCACGCCCGACATCAAGTTCTACTGCATGGAAATCTCGGCGCGCATCGTGGCCGGAACCAACCTCTTCATCGACGGGTCGCCGTACTCGTATCTCAACTATTCGGAGCCGATGTCGACCGGCCGGCGGATTGCCAGAGAGATCAAGAACGCACTTCTTACCAATAATTTGCGTTTAGTTTTGGATGATGGTTCAGTGTTGTAAGCGGGTCCTTGCCGCGTTCGCGGCGATTGCCGTCGCCGCGTGGATAGCGCTGCCGGCGCGCGCGGCGCTCGAGGCCGATCCCGAGGTCCTGTACCAGCAAATGAAAGCGGCCTACGATAAAGCCGCGGCGGCACAGTGGGATTTCGTCGATCAGGAAATCTATCTCTCGACGATCTTCAACGCCGGGCGCGCGTACTCGCTTCAGCGTCCCGACGACCCAGCCTTGCGCGAATTGGAAACGTTGACCGTGCAGATCGGCTCGGGCTTGCACTACAATCCGCTCACCAATCACGACGCGGCGGTCTGGTACGTGCGCGAGGCGGCGGTCTGGGTGAGCCGCAACAGTAGCGATCCGGCGCTGGTTGCCGATGCCAAAGCGCTGCTCGATCGCGTCAATTCCGAAGACGATCCCGAGAAACTCGCGAGCCTTGCGGATGACGATGCGCAGGCGAATGCTGCCGCCTATCCGGCCGACGTCAATACGCGCTTAGCAACGCTGGAGGCGAACTGGCGCGCGTGGCTGCTCACCGGCGACCGGTCGTGGCGATCGTTGGCGTTGCAAAAGGCGGCGGCGCCGAATTTTCCGCTCGCGCACTTGCCGACGACCTACGGCGGCGAATTCGTGCGCGCGGTCGAGCTCGCGCAGGCCGGAACGAGCGGTGATTTTACGCAGGGCGATCGCACCAACGCCGGCATCATCGCGCAGCGCCTCAAGGAGCTGACCTCGCCGTTGATCATCGCAAGCGTGACGTCCATGCCGCACGATGCGTACTTGAGCACGCTTGCGCCGGCCGACGAATACTTTGGCCAGATGGGCTACTCGATTCTCGGCATCGAGAACGAGCTCAAGCACATCAATTACATGCTGGACTACAATTACGGCAATCGTGAAGCAGCGCAGACCGTCCTAGTGGCGCAATCGATCGACGACATGCACAAGGTCTATCCCCGAGACCGCGATATGCCGATGCTGCTCTACAGCTGCCTCACTACGTTGCAGCGGATGGACTCCGACGATGCCAAGGCTGCCGCCACGCACCTGCGCTCGATTCTGACGGTCGAGTATCAGGACTCGCCCGAAGCAAGAAAAGTTTTAACGGCCAACTAGTCGGGTTGCTCGCTTCCCGGGTCACTTTGCCCTAGAATAGTGCCGTATGGATGTCGTGATAGCCGACCGGCTGCAGTTCGCCTTTACGATCATGTTCCATTACCTGTTCCCGATCACGACGATCGGGCTGGCGCCGTTTGTGGCGCTGTATACGATCCAAGCCGCGCGCGGCGATGCGGACGCGGCTCGCGCTGCAGCGTTTTGGACGCGGATCTTCGCGATCAACTTTGCCGTCGGCGTCGTGACCGGCATTCCGATGGAATTCCAATTCGGGACCAATTGGGCGGCCTTCTCGGCGGCCTCGGGCTCGGTGATCGGGCAGCCGCTCGCGATGGAGGGCGTGTACGCGTTCTTCCTCGAGTCTGTCTTCCTCGGCGTGTTGCTCGCCGGTAAGGACCGCGTGCCATCGTGGCTTTATTCGACGTCGGCGGTGGCGGTATGGTTCGGCTCGTGGCTCTCTGGCTTTTTCATCGTCGCCACCGACGCATGGATGCAGCATCCGGTCGGCTATACGATCGTCGGGAATCGCATCGAGCTCACGAGTTTGCCGGCGGTGTTGCTCTCGCCGTTTGCGTGGTGGCAGTACTTGCACGTCGTCTGCGGTGCGATGGTAGCCGGCAGCTTTGTGGTGGCGGGCGTGGGCGCGTACTATCTGCTCTCGAAACGCGAGACGGTCATAGCTCAGCGCTTCGTTAAGGTGGGCGTGATCGTCGCGCTGATCTTCGCGGTGCTAGTGGTCTTTCCGACTGGAGACAAAAACGGCGATGAGGTGACGAAATATCAGCCGATCAAACTCGCGGCGATGGAAGGGCTCTTCAACTCGACCAAGGATGCGCCGCTGGCGATCATCGGTATGCCGGATACGCATACGGACGACCTAATCGACCCGATCTACGTGCCCGATTTGCTCAGCTTTCTTGCGTACGGAAATTTCAGAGCCGGCGTGAAGGGCCTGAGCGCGTACGCGACCGAGCTGTGGCCGCCGGTCGATCTGACGTACTATGCGTATCATGTAATGGTCGGGCTGGGGACGATCTTCATGGGTATCGCGACGCTGGCGGCACTGTTTCTCTGGCGAAAGCGGCTTTTTGACACCCCGCTGGTGCTCTGGCTCTTGATGCTCGTGATGCCGTTTCCGTATATCGCAAGCGAAGCCGGCTGGGTGACCTCCGAGGTCGGACGGCAACCCTGGATCATCTATGGACTGATGCGAACGGCGAGCGGCGTTTCGCCGACCGTGGCCAGCGGCGAAGCCGTCTTTACGCTGATCGGCTTCGCCGGCATGTACTTCTTGCTCGGGTTTCTGTTCTTATATCTGACGCTGCGTGAGATCGGGCACGGTCCGGTATGAGTGTCGTTGCGTTCATCGTTATTGCGTTCATGCTGACCGCCTACGTGTTGCTCGACGGCTACGATCTCGGCGTCGCGGCGGTGACGCCGCTCGTTGCGCGCACCGACCGGGAGCGCGAAGGCTCAATGCGCAGCATCGGCCCGTTCTGGAACGGCAACGAGGTGTGGCTGATTGCCGCCGGCGGCGCGCTCTTTGCGCTCTTCCCGCAAGCTTACGCATCGGCATTCTCGGGATTCTATCTACCCCTCATCGTCGTGCTCTGGCTCTTGATGTTTCGCGGCATTGCGATCGAGTTGCGCTCGCACTTCCCGAGTGAAATCTGGCATCAGTTCTGGGACGCGTGCTTTTTCGCATCAAGCGTGCTGCTGATTCTGCTCTTTGGTGTGGCACTGGGAAATCTGTTGCGCGGTGTGCCGCTCGGTCCGCAGGGGTATTTCAGCGGAACGTTCGACGAACTGCTCAATCCATACGCGCTGTTGGTCGGTATCTTTGCGGTTGTGGCATTGGCGATGCACGGCGCGGTGTTCCTAGTGCTGCGTATCGACGGGCCGGCGGTGCAACGCGTCCGGCGACTGGTCACGCGTCTTTGGCCCGCAGTCGTGGTGCTCTACGTCGCGGTCACGGCGGCGACGCTTGCCGAACGCGGTATCGGATTTTCCTGGATCGACGTCATTCCGGTCCTGACGCTCGTCGCGCTCGGCGCGTTGCTGTTCTTTTCGATCAACGGACGCGAGCGCGGCGCATTTATCGCGTCATCGCTCTTTCTTGCTTCGCTGCTGCTGCAGGCCGCCGTAACGATGTATCCGTATCTGATCCCGAGCCTTCCCCCGCGGAAGGGCGGCATCTCGATTTTCGACGCGTCGCCTTCGCCGGTTGCACTTGCGAGCGCCCTGACGGTGGTGATCGTCGGACTCGTGGTCGTGATCATCTACAGCGTGCTGGTTGCGCGCCAAATGGCGGGAAAGATCGTCGTCGAGGATTAACCCGCGTCTCGTGGATATCGCCAGCGTCCTGAATGCGTACGACCGTTCGCGCCTGACCCTCACCTCGATCGGCAGTCATTCCGCGCTCGAGGTAGCGTACGGTGCGCGCGCGCAGGGCATCGCGAATCTCGTCATCACGGCGAAGGGTCGCGAGCGCACGTACACCGAGCACTACCGACGGTGGGAGACGCCGGTGCCACGCGGCTGCGTCGACGAAACGCTGGAATTGGCAGCGTTCACCGATCTGCTCAACGCTGACGTGCAGCAGGCGCTGCTCGCGCGTAACGCGATTTTCGTGGCCAATCGCTCGTTCGAAGTCTACCTCCATCAGAAATTCAGCTACGACGAAATCGAGCGCGGGATGCGCGTGCCGTTTTTCGGCAACCGGTATCTGCTGCGCGCCGAGGAACGCGACGAGGCGGCCAATCAGTATGCGATGATGGAGCGTGCCGCGATCCGCTTTCCGCGGCAATTCGCGTCGCCCGACGAGATCGATCGGCTGGTGATGGTGAAGGCCCCGCATGCGAAGGTCAGCTTCGAACGCGCGTTCTTTCTCGTGTCCTCGCCAAAGGAGTATCGCAAGACCAGCAAACGTTTGATAAGCGAAGGCATGCTCACCAAGGACGGGTTGCGCAATGCGGTCATCGAGGAGTATCTGCTCGGACCGTCCGTTAATCTCAATTTCTTCTATTCGCCGATCCTCGGCGAACTCGAACTGATGGGCACCGATACGCGTCGCCAGACCAACCTCGAAGGTTTTCGCAACGTGCCGCCCGCCGTTTTCGATGCGTTGCGCGCGGTGCCGATGCGGCTGGAAGAAGCCGGACACATCGCCGCAACGTTAACCGAATCGATGCTCGAAAAGGCCTTCGATATGGGAGAACGGTTCGCCGCCGCGGCCCGCGACGCCAATGCGCCGGGCGTGATCGGACCCTTCGCGCTGCAATGCATTATCGTGGCGGGTCCGCCAAAAGAGTTCGTGTGTTACGACGTGTCGCTACGCATTCCGGGCTCGCCCGGCACGCGTTATACGCCGTATTCAGCCTATCGCTGGGGCCGCGACGTCTCGGTGGGCGAACGGATTGCGATGGAAGTCGTAATGGCCCGCGACACCAAACGACTCCAAGATGTGTTGACCTAAATTCGATTCGCTTTTATGGAGACCGTACATGACCACTGACAACGTCCAAGAGCGTGCCGGAGTGGTAACGTTCAAAGGGCAACCGATGACGCTGCTGGATCCTGCGTTGCGCCGCGGCGATCCGGCCCCAAGTTTTGCGCTGACCTCCGGCGATCTCTCGACCGTCACTCCGGAGATTCTGCTCGATGAAGGCAAGCGGGCCGCATTGCTAATCGTCGTGCCTTCCCTCGACACGGGCGTTTGCTCGCTCGAAACCAAGAAGTTCAATCAGCGCTTGGGCGAGCTTCCCGATGGAGTGAAAGCCGCCGTGGTCAGCATGGATCTGCCGTTCGCGCAGGCCCGCTGGTGCGCTGCCGAAGGTGACGTCCAGCTCGACATGCTCTCCGATTATCGTAACCGCAACTTCGGGACGAACTACGGACTGCTCATCGCCGAGCTCGACCTCTTGGCGCGCGCCATCGTCGTGATCGGCAAAGACCGGACGGTTTCGTACGTGGAGATCGTGCCGGAAATTGCCAACGAACCCGATTATGATGCCGCGCTTCACGCCGCTGCCGCCGCTGCCGCCTAAAGAAGGGCGATGCCGCCAACCGTTCTGATCCTGGATTTCGGCGCGCAATACAGCCAGTTGATCGCGCGCCGGACGCGGGAGCTGGGCGTCTACTGCGAGATCGTGCCGTACGACGTCGCCTGGAGCGCGCTATCGTTGCGGCGGCCAGCGGCGCTGATTCTCTCCGGCGGCCCCGAAAGCACGCTGGCGGAGGGTGCGCCGAAGATGGATCCCGAGATCGTCGAGGCGGGCGTGCCGATTCTCGGCATCTGCTACGGCATGCAACTGATCGCTCGAGACTTGGGCGGCGAGATCGTCCGGTCGACGTACTCGGAGTTCGGACCGGCGGAGCTGGAGATCGTTCGCGCCGCTCCGTTGCTCGAGGGCATTCCGCAGCGCACGCGAGCTTGGATGTCGCACGGCGATACCGTTCTCAGCGCGCCGCCGGGCTTTGAGATCCTGGCGCGCACCGAGCGTTGCGCCGCCGCCGCGCTGGGCGATCCGCAACGGCGCATCTACGGCGTGCAGTTCCACCC
>PMUE01000289.1 GCA_003167055.1 Vulcanimicrobiota bacterium
GAAGGCAATCCCAAGCTGATGCTGCGCGTGTTCGTGCAGGGCGGCGGCTGCTCCGGGCTGCAGTACGGTTTCGAGTTCGATGAGGTGCTCCAGGATGGCGACACCTGTGTCGAGAATCAGGGCGTCAAGCTGCTGATCGATCCGATGAGTTTCCAGTATCTCGGCGGCGCCGAGATTGATTACCGCGAGGGTCTGGATGGCGCCCAGTTCGTGATCCGCAACCCGAACGCCGCCACCACCTGTGGCTGCGGCTCGTCCTTCACGGCTGCCTGAACTTTCGCCCGCGCGCGTGGCTTCCGCGACCAGCGTCCGAGCTTCCGAACCCCGAACCTCACCGCGCCCCACGCCGCGCCCGATCCCCGACGTCCTCGCGGCGGTGGATCTGGGCAGCAACAGCTTCCACATGGTGGTCGCGCGCCACTCCCACGGGCAGCTCGCCATCATCGACCGCCTGCGCGAGATGGTGCGCCTGGCGGCCGGTGTCGCCGAGAACGGCCGCATCGACAAAGACGTCGCCGCGCGCGCACTCGCCTGCCTCGAGCGCTTCGGTCAGCGCCTGCGCGACATGCACGCCGACGGCGTGCGCGTGGTGGGCACCAACGCGCTGCGGCTCGCGCACAAGAAACAGGCCTTCCTCGAGCGCGCGCGCGAGGCGCTCGGGCATCCGATCGAAATCATCGCCGGCATGGAAGAGGCGCGCCTGATCTACGCAGGCGTCGCGCACACCATGCCGAACGAGGCGGGCAAGCGCCTGGTGGTCGACGTCGGCGGCGGCAGTTCGGAGTATGCCACGGGCAACGGGCCTTTACCCGATCGCACGGTGTCGTGCGAAATCGGCGCGGTTCGATTGACCGAAATGCTACCGCTGCTCTGCGGCAACGATGGCGTCGTGGATCTCGACACGATCGAGCAGGCGCGCGAGATAGCGCGAAAAGCGTTGGCGCCGGTCGCCGACTTTCCGAAGGTTGGACATGTCGCGTTCGTCGGGGGTTCGGCGACCACGGTAGCGTCGCTCATTCGCGGCAAACGTACGAAGATCGACCAATACGAACTTTCGCGCAGCGATTTACAACGCGCGCTCGTCCGCTTGTGCGCGCTGCCGCTCAAGGAGCGTAAAGCGCTCGCCGGGATGAAGCCGCAACGCGCCGACATTCTTCCCGCGGGCATCATCGTGCTCGAAACAGTCCTCGACCTGATCGGTCAGGACCGTGCGACCGCGACGACCGCCGACCTGCTGCTCGGCTATTTGCTGCAACAGGTAGACCGGGCAGGACGAGTGGGGCACGACCCCGGATGGAATGCGCATGGAAGATCAGGCTATACGCCAGCACATTGAGTCCCTAGTAGAGGAAGAGCACCGGTTGCGAGAACATGGTGACAGCGGGAAGCTAACGGCCCAGGATCGTTTGCGTTTGGAAGAGGTCCAGGTGCAGCTCGATCGCTACTTCGACCTCTTACGTCAGCGCCGCGCGCGCGAAGAATTCGGTCAAGATCCCGACGTCGTGCACATGCGCTCGGCTGACACCGTCGAACACTATCAACAGTAGCGAACCACCTGGGACGGTGGTGGAACTGGCAGACACAGCAGACTTGGAATAACCCCTGAGCCGCAGGATCGGAAACGCCCTGCGGGATGCGCTCAAAGTCGGTGAACTCTCTGGCGCGCGCGCCGTGACAACGCCGAGCCAAGCGGGATTCGCGCTCCGGCGCGTCTCGAAGGTGTAGAGACTGGAAGGGCGCGGCCTAAACATATCGAGTTCACTCGGTGTGCACGGTCAAGGCACAGTCCGGACCACAAACGCAAAAGAGCGGTGGCGAAAGCCATAGTGGTGCGAAAATTTGCCGCTCGTAAAAGAGCATGCGGGTTCGATTCCCGCCCGTCCCATGAATTCTCGCTATCTCGTTAGCCGGAGCCGTCGATGTCAAAGCACGGAGCCATCCTACTTATTGCAATCGGCGCGCTTGCCATGGTGATCGGCGCCCCGGGTGTATATCTCGCGCTCTACGCATACTCGAGCGTGAGCGTCCTGTATGACGGCAGCTTCCTTCTTACGGTCGGCGGCATCGCGATTGCCGCGGCTGCCGGCATTCTTGCCGCGTACGGCGGCGACCCGGGCCAAGGTCGATTTCCGGCGTGGGTCCTGAGTCTGGTTATCGTCGCGGGAAGCCTCTTGGCGATCGGCTACGATACGGTGAACCGTTTGCAACTGGAACGCAAGGCAACGGACGCGGTGCAAGCGCAAGATGCGCTGCGTCGTGATAACGCCGCGCTCGTTACGGAGAACGCGCGCGTCAAGAGGACGGCCAACGAGACCTACGCCTCGGCTCTGAAGCTCGATCGCAGCAGTTCGCAGGCACTCTTGGCCATGCAACGCGACATCGCGACCGCCGGGCTCATCAACCAAAGAACCCTCGACGCGGGCGCGCAAGCCGGTGCTTTACAGTCCTCGGCCCTCGCGGCGCTGCGCGACGTGATGCAAGCCGCCAAGGCGAACCGTGAGCGACGCTGTCGCCCGTAGTCGGGGTCGTCCAGAGAAATCTTTGATTTAGTATTGAGGACGTATCCGATCCCTAGGGCCCATGCTCAACCCACGATGCGAGCGCTTCTCATTGCACTCTGCAGTACGATGCTTGCGTTCGCGGGTCTCGCTACGCGTGCGCCGGCAGCCGTACCCTCGACCTTTTCATTCCCGGCCGCCAGGGCGCCTCATCCGCTGCCTTTGGATCCAAGCCTTACCGACCCGGTCTGGCAACTCGGCAAAGTCCCCGGCGATACTCCTTGGAAGGACGTGACCACGCGCGGCAACGCCCCCGACGTCACGACCGCGTACTTTTTGTACGACGACAAGAACCTCTACATCGCGTTTGTCGCTCCCCAAAAGGCGCCGATCGTCGCCACCCAGACGAGCAACGACGTCGGCTTCGGAACCGACGATTTCGTGGCCGTCGGGATCGACACCAGCGGGGCGGGTTCGCAGGCCTATCTTTTCGAGACGACCCCGCGCGGCGTGCGCTATCAGCAAGCGACGGAAAATGTCCGCTACCGTCCCGACTGGACAGCCGCCGGGAAGGCGCAGAGCGGCGAATGGCGCGCCGTGATGATCATCCCGCTCTCGGCGATGCGAATTCACGGCGGTTCGAACGTTTGGCGAATCGGTTTCTTTCGCGGCGTCGCCGCGACGGCGGAACACTATACCTGGGCGTTCGATGGCCTCATGCCGGACGCCGGGGCGGGGAATTGGCCGTCGTTCAACGATCTGCGCTACTGGCCAAGCGTCACCGTGGCGCTTGCAAAGAGCAGCTCCGCGCGTCCGCAACCGCGGCTCGAAGTCTTTGCGCTGTCGAGCAGCGGCTTGGACCGGTCCGACTACGAGCAAGCCAATGGGACGTTTTTCCCGCAACCGACTCGCTATTACGGCGCCGATTTGAGCCTTCCGGTTACGTCAACGATTAATCTGGTGGGCACGCTCAATCCCGATTTCTCGAACGTCGAGATCGATCAGCAGACGATCGCGCCCCAAGAATTCGAACGCCAGCTCGTGGAGTACCGTCCGTTCTTCGCGCAAGGCGCGCAATATCTCGATCCCAACCCCAACGGCTACTCGAATTACATCAGCTATCCGAACGAAGTGTTCTATTCACCGAGCATCGGACCGTTCGACAGCGGAGCGAAGATCGAGGGTGTCTACGGTCTGCAGAGCTTCGGTGTGCTCACCTTTCGCGGCTACAACGCGGAAACGGGCGAGACGTTCGACGATCAGGCGTTTGGCTGGAAACACGCGCTCCAAAATCAGGCGTTCCAATACTACGTGGACGGCGTGTTCGCACACCACAGCATCAACGGCGACGATGATACGGTAGAGGCGGGTTTCAAGGGCCGAAATCTGCGCACCAAATTCGTCTATCAATTCAACTACGCGATCGAGCACGGATCGTGGGTGCCGCAGGGAACCGCGCATTCGCTCAACGGCTTCATCGATGAACACCAGAACAACTATGAGGTCAACCTCGGGTACGTCGACATCAGCCCGAACTACAACCCGATCGACGGCTACACCGAAAATTCGGACATTCGCGGCCTGCAAGGTTTCGTGACGTTCAACGGCACCGCGCCCGGTGTGAAGAGTTGGACGTTCTTTCTTGCCGGCGATCGCTATCACGATGAAAGCGGCGCGATCCACGAAGCCGACACCGGAGCGTATCTGAACGCGACCTTTCGCAATCTCTTCTCGTTCGACGGCATCGGTCCAACCGTCAGCCTGCTGCGCCAGTATTCCATTCCCTACACCCCGGCGAACTGTACGCTATCGAACCAAAATCCGGTTGCCGGAACGTCATCGTTCACCGGATTTCCGTGTTACCTCCAGGGCACCGATGTGCCGTACAACCTGATGGCGATACCGATCGGCTATCGCGATGGGAGCCCGACCCCGGTCGATGTGAGCGCAAACTGGGGCAGCTTCGGCGGAAACTGGATTCAGTACTACACGTCGACGACGTCGCGCCCAATTGGCTCGAAACTAACGCTCGGCCTCGAGTATGATGGCACCTACGAACGCGACCTTGCGACCGGCATATTGTCGTCGCAGTGGCTGCGCCGCGTTTCGCTCGGATACAACATCAACGCGACGACCAATGTCTCGATCGGATTGCGCGGCATCAACGGCTTGGGCGGCTTCGTCACGGAGCCGGGTAACAATCTCGCCGTTGGGTTTCACACTCGCACGAACAATGGTGACATTTACGTCAACTACGGTTCGCCGGCGGCCAACGTCCAGCTCTACCGTCTCATCGTGAAATATGTCTTTCGAATCGGGTCAGCCGCGGGAACGTAGCGATCATTCGGTGCGGGCGTCGAGATCAACGCGCATGTACGCCGCAATCGCGTTGGCGTCGGGATTGTCGAGCATCTCGAGACCTTTGATCACGCCGGCGACATTTTCGGCCGGATGGTGGCGATTGAGTTTGAAGAGGCCGAGCAGCGAGTCGACGCGCATCTGCAGACCCACGATCGCCTTGAGTTGCGATTTCATATAGTCGGGCGGCGCTTCATCGATCGTCCAGCCTGCGCCGACGCGCGCTTCCTGCGACACGGTCAAGCGCGCAACGAACTCACGCAGCCACTGCGTGTCCTCAATGAAGTGCACCGGCCCGCGTGCCTCGATCGTAACGTAGTCGAACGTCGGCACAACGCGGCCGTTGATGCGTTTGGTCGCATACCAGGTTGGCGAGACGTAGTGTTCTGCGACGCGGAACAACGCGACGCCACCGCTGTCGCCGCCGCGCCATTGGTTATTGGCGCGCGCGATGTGTCCCTCGAGGTAGAAGTGATCCTNNGCGATGTGTCCCTCGAGGTAGAGGACCCCGTCGGCCTCTCGCGCGAGCATCGGCACGTAGGTTACGACCGGCTCTCCCTCGACGACGGTGATAAATGTCGCCAGCGGGTGGGCGGCAATCAGCGCAAGCAGTGGCGCACGGTCGTCGGCGCGGACGTGTGGGGGGCGATAGGTCATTCGGGCGCAACCTCTAGGGAAATCAATGTGTACGAGG
>PMUE01000186.1 GCA_003167055.1 Vulcanimicrobiota bacterium
CTCGTGCGCCAACTTTGGAGAAAGGCTGCGACGTCGGCGTCGGATGCCGTCTGCCACGAACCAACGCGCGCCATCAGCCGCCGGGTCAGCGGAAATTCGAGCAACCCGAAGAGCTGACCGATCTCACTTTGCACCGCCGGCGGCAGACCGGCGATTGCCACATCGACGCCGTGCACAGCGGTATCTAATGCATCGCGATCGTTCGGGAGTGCCCCCTGCAACATCACCCGCGCGATCGCGCGCAACATCTCCCGATGATCGCCACCGGCAGCGCAGCCTCCGAATGCGAGCAGCACCGCTCCGCCCGCACCGGTTTGCAGGAGCCTGCGGCGTGTTAGCGTGGGGCGAACAACATCCTTCGGCGGTATTCCGACGGTGACTGTCCCATCACGTCTTTGAACGCGCGAGAGAACGTGCAGCAGCTTTGATATCCCGTTTGCGCAGCGAGCGCTGAGATCGCGCCGTCGCGCTCTTCGAGAAACGACAGCGCGTGTTCGATCCGCAGCGTCTTGACCAGTGTCGAAAACGTGATGCCGACCTTCTCCGCAAAATACCTTGAGAATGCGCACGATGTCATTCCCGCGAGTGCAGCCGCGGTTTCGAGGCGTATCGGCTCGCCGATATGTTCACGAACATACGTCGCCGCGGCGAGCGTGCGCGGATAGTAGAGGATCCGGCGTTGGACGTCGTCGGCCAGCAGCCGGGAACGGAAGAAGACTTGGGTCGTATCGAGCACGATGCAACCTCCAGAGGTGGACTTTTGTCGGCTAGCCCATTTGGGCTAGTCCTGCCGTAGTCCTTTTGGGTCCGCTCCGGCGGGTCCGCTTCCCCACGCTCGCCAATCCCTCCGAAAAATGGGACGTCGATCCGCCGCCGCCTCCTCCTGGACCGCCCGCATGCGGGCGGCCTACGCTTCGGCTAACTTTTCCCAGGCTGCGGCCCTGTACGACGAGCGGGGCTTAAACGCCACGCTCCCGATCGACCTCGTGCTCATGCGAGCCAGGATCGCGCTGCGGTGCGATCCCGCCTCGGCCCTGGATCTACTTCTTGGATACCGCAAGCGCTTCGAGCGCAGCCCCGATCAATTCGCCGCGGAAGCGTTGCTCGGCTCAAGCTTCGCCGCACTGCGCGATTACGCGAGCGCTGACGCGCACTTCGAGCGCGCTCGCGCACTGCTCGATCGCCGCTCCCGATCGCAAGCGGCAACACTCGCGAACACCCGCGCGCGCCGCTACATCGGCGAGGCGCGCATCGGCGATGCCTGGCGCTGCTACGAGGCGTCCCTCGTCGATCGCAGCACCGAAGGGGCGATCGAGAGCGAGCGGCTCAAGGGCGAAATCCATAGCGCCGAAGCGCGCTTCGGCGAACAAGCCCATTCTCTGAACAGGCTGCTCGCGCTCATCGGTGACGGAACCGATGCGCACGTTGCGATCTGGTATGACGCGGTCGCACAACTCAGCCGCCTTGCCTGCGAACTTCCCGCGCCGGTGGCCGTGTCCACCGTCGCAAGCGCGCTCGTTGCGCGCGCGGTGTGGCCTTCAGACTTTAACGCGCAGCGCTTTGCATCATTGCGATCGCTAGCGTGGTGCAAGGTACTCGCTGGCGATACGCTCGGATCGTTTCGCTACTTGCGCGAAGCGGCAGCGCTGGCCGACACGCTTGGCAGTGCGCCGCTGCGCGCGCTCGTCATGCTCGACCGCGCGCACTTTGCGCATAACGCCGGAGAAGAGCATTGGTGCGCAAACGAAGTCGCGGCGGCAAGCGAATTGCTGCGCGAAGTCGATTGGTTGCATACGCAAGTTGAAGAACGTTCGGCGCTACCGCTCTTGGCCGAGGTGCTTGCGCCGACCGATCCCGACGGCGCCGCTGCCGCGATCGCGCGCCACGCCCAGCTCGCGCCGGCGCTCGACCCCATTGCGACCGGCGTGCGCGGCCTCGTCTATCTGGCAAATGGCCGCACCCGGGACGGCGTGCGCGATCTCAGCGCCGCTTATGACAGTTTCGATCGTGCCGGCTCTGAGTGGCGAGCGGGCAAGGCCGCGCTCGCGCTGGCGAAGGTAACCGGCGCAACGCGCTGGCGGCTTTTAGCGCTCGAAAACCTCGAATTCTATGCGAGTTCGTGGCTCTTCGCGCAGGCGCAAAGCCTGGGTGACCTACCCGCCGCTGCCGAGGGGGTGTCACTAACCCCGATGCAAGAGCGTGTCTTCCACATGATATGCGAAGGTCTATCGACTGATGCGATCGCGACGCGCTTGGGCCGAAGTCCCTCGACGATTCGCAATCACATCAAGCTGATCTTCAAAGCGCTAAGCGTTCGATCGCGCGCCGCGCTCGTGGCGAAAGCTGCCAGAGAGGGTCGATTCTCGCTTCCATGATCGGCGCACACGTCGTTCTTCATCTTGGCCTCTGCAACGCGATGCTCAAGATGCCCGCGGAATCCAGCACGCGGGTCCATGTGCGCATCGTCGACCGTCTCGATCATCCGCACGTCGACCAAGATTTCACCCTGAAACGCTACAGCGATTCGACCGCGCCGATCGAGTTCGACTCCCCACCCGGACTGTATCAAGTCGTGATCAGTGCGCCGCAATATCGTTGCTCCGCAAGCGACTTTCTCTTCTTTATCGACCAACACAACCGCACGATCACCGAACAGTTGAGCGATGGCGTCGCCGCGCCGGGGCATCCAATGCTGCTCGACGGCATTGCACCGCAATCGTTTCTCTACCTATCGCCGACCTACGTCTTGTTCGATAAGAGCACGCAATGCGACAAGCCGGTACCCGATCCGATCCCGGCGCACATCACGGTCGAGAACGATCAGGATTCGTTCTACGTGTGGCTCTACTCCGATCCGTCGCTCGTCGCGCGCGGTCCCGAGATCGTCGCGTTACAGCTCCAAACGCCGACCGGCGACGAGCACTACATCCGGCTCAAGATTCCGTTCCCGCAGCAGTGGGACGGCGGTCCGGACGAGATCCAGTTCAACGTGACCGACAGCGAAATCGAATGGCTTTCAGGCCAACCGACCGGCGTGCTCTTGTGTCCGAAACTCTTTAAGACGTCAGCCGGATAAGCGCAGCCAAAAAAGACGCCTACTTTACCGTGTACCCCTTTGATTCGAGGCACGCTGAGTACGCGCGCTTGAATTTGCCTATCTGTTGCGATTGCTGCGCTTGGGCGTTCGCCTGCGCGTAGTGCTTCTCGGCTTCGTTGAGCCGCCGCTGACCGGCGTAGCCGCCGATTCCGCCCGCGGTTGCCCCAATTGCTGCGCCCTGTCCGGCGTTGCCGGCAACAGCGCCAATCAAGGCACCTGCTGCAGCGCCTCTGGCAGCACCTCGTACGGCGCCACCCTGATGTTGGGTGGGTTGCGGCGCGGGCGCCGCCGGGAGATTCGCCGGATCAACACCGGTTTTCGAAACTGCGGATTTGTAACAAATCGACTCGTCGTTGACCTGTTGGGACTCGCTTTGCCCTTTTGCCGGATACGCATAGAGACCGAACAGTGAACTTGTGTGCTGCGCTGCGCTCGGAACCGATGTCAGCAAAAAAAGCGCAAGGACAACAAGTGCCATTGTGACATTACGTATCATCGGCCGGACATACGCCGCGCCTTACACCGCGTCCCTTCGCCCAAAATTGCAGACAATCGCAAAAAGAAACACTTGCGCTTTCAGGATATGGTATGCACCTTCGCCGGGCTACGCTTTAGGCGCGGAGGGCATTCTTCATGGCGAGTTCCAACGGCAAAGCGAGCCAGGGTTCAAAAGATATTCAGCGCGAGATCCTACCCATTCCCGATCGTGCGTATGCCGGGTTCATGGCGTACGACGCCAAGGATCCGGACTCAAAGTTTCCACCGATCGAGCCGTTAACGCCGCCCGAAAGCGCGCCCAACGTGCTGATCGTGCTGATCGATGACGTCGGTTTCGGTGCATCGAGTGTCTTCGGCGGCCCGTGTCAGGCGCCGACCGCGGAGCGCATCGCCAAAGACGGCTTGCGCTACACGCGCTTTCACACGACGGCCCTGTGCTCTCCCACGCGAGCAGCCATGCTCGCCGGCCGCAATCACCATACGATCGGCATGGGCGGCATCACCGAAATCGCCACCTCCGCACCCGGGTACAACTCGCTGCGACCGAATTCAATGGCACCACTGCCGGAGATTTTGCGACTGAACGGTTACTCGACTGCGCAGTTCGGCAAGTGCCACGAAGTGCCGGTATGGGAGACGAGTCCCGTTGGACCCTTCGATCGCTGGCCGACCGGCTCGGGCTTCGAACACTTTTACGGCTTCATTGCCGGGGAATGCAATCAGTGGTATCCGGCGATACATGAAGGCACCAAAGTCGTCGAAGCGCCGAAGACACCCGAAGAGGGCTATCACTTCATGGAAGACATGACGGACCGCGCGATCGCGTGGGTGCGTCAGCAGCGGTTACTCGCAGGCAACAAGCCGTTCTTCATGTACTTCGCGCCCGGCGCAACCCATGCTCCGCATCATGTGCCCAAAGAGTGGGCCGACAAGTACAAAGGCAAGTTCGATCAGGGCTGGGATAAGGTGCGCGAAACGACCTTCGCGCAGCAAAAAAAGCTCGGTGTAATACCCCAGAACTGCGAACTGACCCCGCGGCCGAAAGAGATACCTTCCTGGGATTCCGAGCCCGCCAATATGAAGCCCGTCCTGGCACGCGAGATGGAAGTGTACGCCGGCTTCTTCTCATATGCCGACTATCACATCGGACGCCTCATCGATGCGATCGACGAAATCAAAGCGTTGGATGACACGTTGATCTACTACATCATCGGCGACAACGGCGCATCGGCCGAAGGCACGCCGGACGGCACCTACAACGAGATGCTGCCGTTCAACGGCATGAAGGCGCTCGAGACCCCCGAGTTCCTGATGTCGAAAATCGACAAACTTGGCGGGCCCGAGTCCTACAATCATTACGCGGTCGGCTGGGCGCATGCAATGGATACGCCCTATCAGTGGACCAAACAAGTCGCCTCGCACTGGGGCGGCACGCGCAACGGCACAATCATCCGCTGGCCGAAAGGCATCAAGGCCAAAGGCGAAATCCGCAATCAGTTCCATCACGTGATCGACGTCGCGCCGACGATTCTCGAGGCCGCCGGACTCACCGAACCGGTGATGGTTAACGGCATCGGACAGGTTCCGATGCAAGGCGTAAGCATGGCTTATACGTTCGAGGACGCCAAAGCTCCGGAACGCCGCGAAACGCAGTACTTCGAGATGTTCGGCAACCGCGGCATCTAC
Organism: Vulcanimicrobiota bacterium; assembly: GCA_003167055.1. GTDB lineage: Bacteria > Vulcanimicrobiota > Vulcanimicrobiia > Vulcanimicrobiales > Vulcanimicrobiaceae > Aquilonibacter > Aquilonibacter stordalenmirensis. The sequence goes on from PMUE01000186.1 coordinate 5,282, forward strand.
CACAA
>PMUE01000334.1 GCA_003167055.1 Vulcanimicrobiota bacterium
CTGGCCGATTGCGCGTGCGGTGAGGGCTGGGCCCATGGTGCTCGACGCGTCGACGTGGAGGGCGCCCGCTCGTGCTTGCGTCGACGGAACCGGATATCGCTGCGCGCCATAGTAGTACGTCGAGATCGCATCGTCGTCGAGCTTGCCAAGTGGAACGTGCCATGCGCGTGCCGTTTGCGGGTTCGTGAAGCGGACCGCGCTCTCGCCAAAGGCGCCCGCGCGGAGTTGCACGTATCGCACGTACTCCAGGCCGAGCAGCGGCGCGAACAACCCACTGTTCAAGTACGTGTTGTTGGCTCGCCGCGTTCCGGCGTCATCGACGATCAGCAACGTTCCGCCCTCGCGTGCATAGCGCGTCATCGTCGGGACGATCTCGGTAAGCACCACCGGATCCAAATGGTCCGGGAAGACGATGGTGCTGAAGTGGCTGCTCAAGTACGAGGGATCGAGCAGCGCGAGATCGGCTTGGCTAATCCATTCATAGGGAACCCCGGATTCGCGCAGCGCTTCATTCCATGCGGCACTCGACCCGGCGTCGTTCGCGGCATAGATCAGCGCGACCATCGTCGCGCGGCTCGCAGTGAAGCTATACAAATGCCACAAGCGTACGCCGAGGACCGCCGCGATGGCGAGAATGACAACGATGGTAAACGTGCGCCGGTTCACGCCGACCACCCGCCCTGCTCGCTGACGATCCAGCCATGCACGGTTGCGCCATTGCAGAGCATGGCGTTGCCCGCGGTATAGGCGGTCTTGCGCTGTCCCGGAACGCCGATGCGGGTATTTACCCCGAGGAACAGTCCGCGCTCTCCGAAGGCATGGCCTTCAATGACGCCGCCGTCGAGCAAGACCAACTCACCGCGCGCGATCGCATTCCCCGTGATCCGGACACCGCGCTCGATGAAGAGCGAACCATGCGCCTTGATGCTGGCGTCAAGCAGGGTGCCTTCGAGGACGACGGCATCGCCGCGAACGATGATGTCGGGTCCTTTGGCGATATCACGTTCACGCAGCACTATCGCGTCTTTCGTGGGTTTGGGCGACGGTGCCTCACCGGCACTGCGCACGGTCACGCGCTCACCGTAGACGCGCTCAAACTCGACGCCGCCGCCAAGCGTGACGAAGCCGCCGCTGCTCGCGGACATGCCGAGATAGCAGTCATTTCCGACGTCGAGCGACGACTCCGCATCGATCCACCGCTCGACCGAGCAGCGATCGCCGAGCACGACAGCGCCGTCGCTGCACAGCGTTCGTGCAGCAACCTCCTCGCCGCAAGAGATGGATTTTCCGCCGTATCCGTCGGTCATCGTTGCGCCTGCGCCGCAGATTAGCCGCTCGTTCGCAATCTGCACGTCCGTGGTACGGCTATTGGGTGCGAGGCACGGGCGCTTGCCGAGAATCGCGTCCTCGTTGCGCCGATCGAGGAACCGGGCTCGCCCGAAGGCTCGCGATTCGCAAAGGACGGCGATCTTCACGCGAAACGATTGGGAGAAGAAGCGCGGATCACGCGAATAGTTGAGCGCGATTGGTAGGCCGCTATTGTCGCGGGGCCTCGCAAGCTCGAAGAGCCCGGGAACCAGCGGTAGCGCGAAGACGGCGACGAAGGCCGTGACGCTAAGTATTGCTACCACGGAAGCGTACCGTTTTGTCCCAATGCGGAGATCGCTGTTTCACGAGATCACCAATCGTGTCGATGAGTCCGTGCGTTACCGCCCATGAGTTGAACAAGAAGAGATAGTAGAGATAGGGGAGCAGGAGCAGGCGCCGTCCGGCGCCGTCGATCAATTCGGCGGCACCGATCTCGTAGACCGGCGCAAAATTTCCAAACGAGTTGAAGGCGACGACAAAAAATACCACCGCGACCACCGACCACAACGGGAGTGCACCCATAAAGAAGAGCAGCGCATTGGCCACGAAGCCGATGAGCAGCAACGGCGGAATGATATAGACCGAGAGCAGCAGCACACCGTCGAGCTTTTGGAAGAAGCTCAGATGCGTTGAGCGCACGATGCCGACCACGTTGTTGAAGAACGCGCGGTTGTGCCCGCGCGACCAGCGGCGCAGCTGGCGAAAGCGCGCCGGCCACGACTCGGGCACTTCTTCATAGCACTCGGAGCCGTTGGCGTAGACGACCTTTCGCCCTTCGATGAAAAGCCGCGCCGTGAGATCCGTGTCTTCGGCCAGCGTCGAGAGATCGAAGCCGCCGATGCGCGTGACCATCGAGCGGCGAAAACCGCCGACCGTGCCGCCGTATTGCGGCAAGAGATCGAGATTGTAGCGCGCTTGTTGATCGACTTGATAGCCGCCCGAACGCTCGAGAGAGAGGAGGCGCGTGAGAAAATTCTTGCCGCTATTGAGCGGGATCACACGCCCCATGACCGCGCCGACCTCCGGATCACTAAACGCCGCGGTGAGCGCGCGCAGAATGTCTTTGCCCGGTGTGTAGTCGGCATCGAACACGAGAATGATGTCGTGCGTCGCCAGACGCAATGCCACGTTGAGGGCGTTTGGTTTCCCGCGCAGACCACCGAGCATGTAGACCGGCTTGACGATATTCGGATAACGTTCGTAGTATTCGTGGAGAATGGTACTCGTGTCGTCGTGCGATTGATCATCGAAGGGAAGGATCTCAAGTCGATCCTTCGGATAGGTCGAATCGAGGAGCGCGTCGATCACGCCGGTTGCGACGGCGGCCTCATTGTGCATCGGCACCACGACCGTGATGTGCGGCAACTCCGAATCGAAGAGGTCCTGATAGTACGGGCGCTGCGGCGACCAGAGGCGGTTCAGCGTGAAGTACCAGTGACGCACCGCGAACACGATCATCACGAGCACGATGAAGGCCGCGTAGCCTTGCAAAGCGATTACAACCATGCCCACGCCTCCGGGTCGCGCCGCAGACGGCGTGCGAGCAAGCCGAGAAAGATCGCAAAGATGCCGGTCAACGGAATCACGTCGAGCAGCGGACCGAACGAGAGATAGAGGTCGGCCATCAAAATCGGTCCCGAGTGGTTGAGGATAACGATGAATGCGGCGTAGCGCGATGCAGCGAGCACGATATCAAAGACTACGGTTGAGAGAATGATCGCGATCGACGCGAGCAGCGTAAACGGAAACAGGATGGTGACCGTGCCGATAAAGAGCGGAAGAACCAGCCAAATCGCGGTCATCGTCTCCAGCATCAGGGTGGAGAAGGTGTTGCTGTCGTACCCGAGATGGCCGGCCAACAGCAAATACGACGCTTCACCGGCGACGATGAGGAAGTTGAAATTGACGAAGAAGCGCAGCGGCGCCGGAAAGAGGCGAAAGATGCTGATGATCCCGATCGCGACGGCGCTGACCAGAATGTAGGCCGCGAGTTCGATGTAGTCATGCGAGGGCATCGTAAATTCGAGCGGCGCGAGGTTCAACCACAAGAAGCGCTCGCTTCCGAGCGTCACCGGAACGTGCGCGGCGCCGGCGATCGATGCGTCGACGGTGCTCACGAGATGCTCGAGCGGCTGCGCGCCCAGGATCACGAGCACCTCGATCGCGAGCGTGATCAGAATGCATGGCACGATGTGCGAAAGCGGCGTGGTCAGCCTTCTGTAACAACGGTGTGGGCGGATCGCTCGCACCCGAGCATGCGCAGCCCGCAAGGGGACCCTCCTCAGTCTGGACAGGTGCCGGGCGGTCCTATCCGGCCGTTGGTTTGCCCGTGTTAGCGAGGGGTTAAACGCGCTTAGCGTGCCGTGCAATACTCAGTTTGTTGGACCCATTGCGGAATCGTCGGGCCAGACGATGGTGATGCCGGCGTCGGCGAAGCCGTAGTATCGCGTCCGATCCCGGAGATAGTGCACCAGCGGATCGCGCACGACCGCTACGCTGATGCGTTCGGCGAGACGATCGATCGGCACCCACTCCACCGCGACCACGTGATCGTCCCCGGCGGGTTGCGCGATCGAGCCGGTGACGTCGATGGCGAACGTCGCGTTGAACACGTGACGCGCGCCGTCGTAACTCTCGCTCACGTAGGCAAGCTCGCTCACGGTTGCGCGCAGTCCGGTCTCTTCGGCGACTTCGCGTACCACGGCGTCGCTCAGCAGTTCACCCGATGCCACGCGCCCACCCGGAAGATTCCAAAGCGGCTGCGGGT
>PMUE01000214.1 GCA_003167055.1 Vulcanimicrobiota bacterium
ATCGGAGCGGCGGGAGCTGACCGGTGATTTTGACGGCTACGTCATGTGGGACGTGTCCGTCGGCAATCTCGTCCGCCCACATGAGCCCATTCTTTGCGACGTCCGCGCGCGCGACGACGATCGTGCAGACCTTCTCGACGCCGTTAAACGTCGCAACGCCGTATGCCGGGTTCATCGCGCCCGTTCGCTGATAGACGATCGAAACGGCGAGCGTCTGTGCGCTCGACGACTTTGCTCGCACAGCGAGTTCGCCGACGGCACTTGCTTCGAGGGCTTGCATTCCTTGATCGCCGAGCTGCTTGTCGCTCACCAATTGCATAACGTACTGCGAGGCGTCCCATAAGTAGGTCGATTGCGGCCCGCTGCGCGCAAGGATAAAGGCTCCTTGGATCGGGCGAATGGCCGCAAGCGTGAGGCATACGCAAAGGAGCACAACGATGCGAGGAAGAGTCAGAATTTCCGGTCGCCAGGCTCTTGCGGCTGCGCCGGCCAGGGCACCGGAGGCGGCGCAAACGGCAGCGGCTTTGGTTTGCCATAGACGAACAACGTGAACTCCCACGGGTAATAGGAGTGTCGAATCTCGCTGAAACGCGACAGCTCACGCTGCGCAAAATCGAAGACGCGCCCGGGGTCTTGATGGTATCCCAGCTCGCGCTTGAAATCGACGTAGGTCGTCAAGAAGTTGCTTGCGATGCCTTTCTCAGCGATACCAAATGCCGCCTTGAGCATCGCTCGAACAAACGCAAACCAGCTTTCGTCATCGTTCGACATGCGCAGATTGAACAGGCCGGATATGACGACGTAATCGTATCTTCGTTCCGGAGGATTCGAGAGAACGTCGCGCTGCTCGACGTCAGCGCCGGCGTTGCGCGCCTTGGCGCGATCGATCATTTCCTGCAGCAGGTCGCTGCCGCTATACGTTGCCAGGGGATAGTTCTCGGCGAGAAACTCACCCAGCGTGGCAAATCCGCAGCCGATTTCGTAGACCGAAAACGGGCTCGTCTCGTGGGCAAAGACCTGTGAAACGGCGGCAAAGTTTCGTCGCGCGACATCCGCGTCTCGCCAGGAGCACGCCCTTGCGGGGTCGTCGTATTGTTCGATTTGCCGGCGGTAGTGCTGTTTGATCGGCTCGAGGTTGCTCATCGACTAGCGACGGCCGGTATCTCAATGCTGACCCGACGCCCCTGCTGGTTCATCGACGTCGTCGCCGCTTCAAGCGTGCGAACGACGCGTAAGCCACACTCACCATCCACAACCTCGGCCTCGTCACCGCGGATGACGTCAACGATCCCCTCGACCTCGGCGCGCAACGCTTCGACATTCGGCAACTTCGGAGCGAACATATCGCCATCGCGATATTCCACCAATTTTTGGTAGAGATCCTCGCTGTTCTTCACCCGTACACCCCGGTCGTAAATCCGAACCTTCTCCTGCACGGTGTGTTCGTCGTACACCATCATCTGCTTATCACCGCATAAGAGGATTTGACGTATTTTCACCGGCGCGAGCCAATTCACGTTGATGTGCGCGATAAAGCCGTTCGGATAGTAGAGGGTCACGTAGGCTAAGTCCGCGAGATCGCCGTAGTGCGCGACACCCGTACACGATACGCTCGACGGTGTCATGCCACCAAGGAGAAAATCGAGAATCGAAAGATCGTGCGGAACGAGGTCCCAGACCACGTCGACATCGTGTTGAAAGATTCCGAGGTTGATTCGCGTCGAGTCGTAGTACAGAAGTTCGCCCATGCTGCCCGTTTCCACCAATTCGCGCATTTTGCGAACAGCGGGCGTAAAAACGAAGGTGTGGTCGACAAACAGCTTGCGTCCGGCCGATCGCGCAAGAGCCACGAGCTTCTCCGCTTCCGCCACGCTTGCCGCGAGCGGTTTCTCGACTAAGACGTGCTTGCCGGCCGCGAACGCCTTCTGGGCCAAGGCAAAGTGCGACGATACTGGGGTTGCCACCGCGATCAGATCGATCTCGCGATCGGCAATCATCGCGTCGTAGTCGGTAGTGGTTGCGATCGACGGATATACGCGCGAGACGCTGTCCAGGCGCTCCGCTCGCGCATCGCACACGAGTTTGACCCGCGCCTTATCCGACGGTAACGCCATGAAGTTGCGTACGAGATTCGGGCCCCAATACCCGTACCCAACCACGCCCACGTTGACCAGCGATTTATTCACGAAGCGACCGCCCGCGTAAGATGCAGGGCCACATACTCCACTTGAGCGTCGGTCATTTCGGGGAAGATCGGCAGCGAGAGTTCCTCGAGAGCGATGCGCTCGGATAGCGGGAAAGAACCCGCGCTGTACCCGAGTGTTGCGTATCCCGGCTGTAAATGACACGGAATCGGATAGTGAACGTTCGTCTCGATGCCGACGCCGGCAAGCGTCTCGCGAACGGCGTCGCGATTCTTCACCAATACCGGGTAGATGTGATACGCCGACACGGTGCCGGGCAAAAGCGCCGGACGCTCGAAGGCTCCCAAGAGCGCATCGTACGCACCGGCGACGCGCCGGCGTTGCGCCGTCCACCCGTCGAGATAGCGCGTCTTTACGTCGAGTACCGCCCCCTGGATGCCTTCGAGCCGGAAGTTGAAGCCGAGAACGTCGTGCCGGTATTTCTCGCGGCTGCCGTGGTTGCGTAGCAACCGCAACCGATCCGCAATCGCGGCATCGTCGGTAACGACGCCGCCGCCTTCGCCGCATGCGCCGAGGTTCTTGCCCGGATAAAAGCTGAAGGTCGCCGTTCCACGCGACCCTATTTTCTCGCCGTCGTACAGCGCACCGTGCGCTTGCGACGCGTCCTCGATCAGGACCAGGTTATATTTCTTCGCGATTGCGCGAAGCGCGTCGAGATCGCACGGTTGCCCGAAGAGGTGCACCGGTAGTATTGCCTTGGTCGCAGGCGTGATCGCCGCTTCGACGGCGCGCACGTCGATGGTATACGACGGCGCGGTTACGTCCACGAGAATCGGCTTCGCTCCGGTGTACATGATCGCCGCCACGGTTGCGATAAACGTGTCGGCTTGCGTAATGACCTCGTCGCCGGGACCAACGCCGTGGGCAAGCAGCGCCAAATGCAGCGCTGCGGTTCCCGTGTTCACCGCCACACAATATTTTGCACCACAGAACTCGGCGAAACGGCGTTCGAAGGCATCGACGCCCGGGCCAAGGACGAATGCGTTCTTGTCGATGATCGCGCCGATCGCGCCCATCAGCTCGTCCTTGATCGGAGCGTGCTGTGCGCTCAAGTCGAGGTAGGGGACACGCATCGTCGTGGGCAGGGTCTGAGCCATCGATTTCAACCTTTGCAATGAGTGGGAAGACTACGCGATCGGCACATCACGATTTTCCGGCGGCGTTATAATGTGCTTCTCAAACTTCGCGATAATCGTGCGCCAGGCCAAATCCAATTCCTCTACACCGATTGCACGCGAGACGGCGATGAAGACGGCGCCGCCGATCGCGATCTGTCCGAAGAGGTACCATGCCCGCGACGAGAGCGTGGGTTCGGTGTGCACGCCCAAGGCGTCAACCCAATGCAGCGAGGCGTACATCGCAAGCGACGCTACCAGCACTTTTACCATCGAGGTGAAGAGCGCCCCCCAGTCCATCCCTCGAACGAGCCGCGCCACCACGCCGAGCAACAGCACGGCTTGCAGCGTTTGACTCAAACTGTTGGCGAGTAGGAGCCCTTTTGCCCCCAACGTCGGCAGCCATAGCATCGAGAGTAAGACGTTCACGAGCACGCTGATGATCGAGATCGCAACCGGGAACGCGGTCTCGCGGCACGCAAAGCAGCAGCGCGTCAAAACCACGTTGGCCGCCAGCGCCACCAGCCCGACCGCCGCGTACGGAAGCAGACTTGCCGTGAGACTGGTCGCGCTCGGCCCGAACGAACCACGTTCGAAAAGCGCCTGCACCATCGGGTGCGCCAGCACGATCAGCGCGCAGACCGACGGAATCGTGATAAAGTTCACGAGCCGCAAGCCGGTGATAGCACTGCGCGCCACACCGGTTCGATTCTCACGCGCGAACTGCGCCGCAAGCAAAGGGAAGATCACCGTTGCGATTGCGGCGGCAAAGATCTGCTGCGGGAAGTTCACGAGTTTGGTGACATAGTTGATGCCGGCCATGTAGCCCGGCGACAGCGTCGAGGCGAAGAAGCGATCGAAGAACAGCGCCAACTGGCCGGCTGCACTGCCGATGACGATAGGGCCCAGCAGCGTCCACATCTTCTTGATGCCGGGGTGGTGCAGGTCGATCGTGAATCGGTACTTGCCGATCGCCAAGAATGCCGGCAGCTGCACGAGCATTTGTGCGACAAGGCCCCAGAAGGTCCCGAAGACGAGCGCGAAGATCCCGTATTTGGCATTGAGCACCATCACACATGCGATCGTGACAATGTTCAGCGCGATACCGGTTAACGCGGCTGACCGAAAGCGATGGTACGCATTGAGCATCGCGGAGAGGACGCCGGAAAGGCTCACCGCGATGATGCTGGGCATGAGGGTCCGGGTCATGTGGATCGCCACACCCATCTGCGGCGCAGGAAAGCCGTGTGCGATGATCGGCACGTACCACGGAGCCGCAATATAGCCGATCACGGCGGCGATGGTGAGGACGATGGCAAGGGAATTGACGATCGTGTTCCCGAGAGCCCACGCGTCGTCTTCTCGGCCGTGGGTAATATACTCCGAAAACGTCGGGACCAGCGCGCTCACCAACGCCCCATTGAAAACGCCGAACAGAATCGTGGGGATCGTCGCCGCCGCCAGAAACGTGTCCATCTCCCATTGCGTACCGTAGAACTTTGCATTGACGACTTCTCGGAAGAATCCGAGAACCGTTGATGCAAGCGTAGCTCCGATGACAAAGAGGGTTGAGATAGCGACCGACATGCGCCGATGGCGCTGCGGCCGCGGTACGACGCGAAGGCGCGAACTAATGAGCGCCGTCCTTACGCAAGACCGCGGGTATCGTCCTGATCACGATCGTGAGATCGCCGAGAGGTGTCCACGTGTCGACGTAGTGATTATCGAGCTGCATCCAGTGTTCGAACGAGACCTCGCTGCGCCCGTTGATCTGCCACAAGCAGGTTACACCCTGGGGTACGAGCAGACGCCGGCGCGCCGCCGCGTCGTAATGCTCGATCTCGCACGGCAATGCCGGGCGGGGACCAACGAGCGCGATGTCGCCGAGGACGACGTTGATCAGATTCGGCAATTCGTCGATACTAGTGCGGCGCAGCAAGCTGCCGAGCGGATGGAGCCGCGGATCCTTACGAATCTTGAAGACCGGACCATCAAGCTCGTTGAGATGCATCAACTGGCCGCGCAATTCGTGCGCGTTCTTCACCATCGTGCGAAGCTTGAAGATGCGAAAGCGCCGTCCATGCTGTCCTACGCGTTCCTGGGCGAAGATCGGCGAACCGCCGGTCACCAGCACGATGGCGATCGCAGCAAGCAGGATCAGCGGTAACGCGAGCACCAGCAACAGTCCGCCTACTACAACATCGATTGCGCGTTTGAGCTTCCACCACCATTGCGGAACCTCGCGTTCAGCGACGCGTAGTGCTGCCTGCATCACGATACTCCGAACGCAGCAAGAACGGTCTTCCCAACCGTGTCGAGACCTTCGACGTCTCCCAGAACTCCGCCGTGATGCGGCCCTGCATGCACGAAGGGGACGAACTCACGGGTATGGTCGGTACCGGGAGCCGTCGGATCGCAACCGTGGTCGGCCGTGAAGATGACCTGATCGCCTGGTCGCATTAGCCGTTCGAGACGCGGAAGCATCGCATCGAGTGACTCCAGCGCATCGGCGTAACCGCGCACATCGCGCCGGTGTCCGTATTTCGAATCGAAATCATTGAGGTTCGTGAAGATGAATCCACGGTCGACTCGCTCGAGAATATCGAAGGTCTTCTCCATTGCATCGCGATTGTCGCTTACCCGCACCGATGATGCGATCCCGTGCCCGCAATAAATGTCGCAAATCTTGCCGACCGCATGCACTCCGATCCCGGCCGTGGCCAGCCGGTCCAGCACGCTGGGCGGCGGTTCAATGGCATAATCGCGCCGATTCGGCGTGCGAACGAAGGCCCCCGGCTCGCCTACAAACGGCCGGGCGATTACCCGGTTCACGTTATTGGGCTCAACGAGCATCGTGCGCGCCCGCTCGCACCAGTCGTACAGCGTTGGTAGAGGTATTACATCCTCGTGTGCGGCGACCTGGAACACCGAGTCGGCCGACGTATAAAGGATAGGGCGCCCGGTCGCTAGATGGTCGGGGCCCAGCGCTTCGATGATCTCCGTCCCGGAGGCCGGCACGTTCCCGAGCGGCGCCTTCCCGGTAATCCGCGTGAACGCCTCGACGACCTCAGGCGGAAAACCGTTTGGATATGTGGGGAACGGTACCGTCGTGATGATCCCTGCCATCTCCCAGTGACCCGTTATCGTGTCCTTACCGCGGCTCCGCTCGCGCAAGCGACCGACCCGCGCGGTGGGCCGTTTGACGGCGGCGACGCCCGGCATCGAGGTGAGGTGGCCGATGCCAAAACGCTCGAAGGAGGGCAAGCGCAAGCCCCCAACATGCCGAGCAACATTTCCGAGCGTATCGGCACCACTCGCATCCCCATAGTCCGAGAAGTCCGGGAGCGCCCCGACGCCGCCGGAATCCAAGACAATCGTCAAAAATCGCATAAAGCCAAAATTGGCGTTTCGGCTTACCAGAAACGCAGTCTTTCTCCAAGAGTATAGTCAGAAACACCCATCGCATACGTTACCCAAGGATGAGAGTCTGCCGCAACTGCGAAAACCCGGTACGCTTGCGACATCTACCACTCCTTATTCTCGCCTTAACGCTGGTATTGTGCGCACCGGGCATTGCGCAGACGCAGTCGCCGGCTTTGCCGGGTGTGTCACCGCCGCCGGCCGCGCCGCCAACACCAGTCGCGTCTCCATCACCACCCGCGTCGCGAGTGCCGGCCGCGTCGCGAGCACCGGCTGCGTCACCAACGCCAGCGCCGCCCACCACCGTGTTGCGGCTGCGCGCCGATCATATTGCGTTCTATTACGACCGCTACCTGATCGAGGCCGACGGCCACGTGCAGGTTCAAGCGAGCAATGGCATGACTATTAGCGGCGATGCTTTTTCGATGGATCTGCGGCTCAACCGCTTTCTGGTGGCAAGCCACGTGCATCTTCGAAGCCCGGGCGGTAATCTCGACGGCGCCGCAATCGCCGATTTCTTAGATTTCGATCGCATCTATTTTGTTCCGGTGATCACGAAGCCCGATCGTTGGACCTACGAGAACCGGGATTTTCTCCATCCGCTCAAGGGGCGTCAGATGCCCGGCGACGTCTTTTACTTTCCCGACGTGAGCGGCACGGGGGTCAGTCTCTCGGCACGAACAGCGATCGTAGAAGCCCGGCAGTTCGTACGATTTTCCGGCGTGCACGCATACTTCTTTCATCAAGGCGTTCCGCTGCCGTCGTATTACGTCTACTTCGGAGCAGGGCAAAATCTCGCACAGAATTCACTCTCGGGCGCAAACGTCGATGCGACGTGGAACGCGACCGGCAATGCCAACTCGATCAGCGCACCACACTTGCGTTACGACGCGTTCAACCACCTCTACCTCGCCTTCGAGCAGCACCTCGGCGGAAACGGTCAGCACGAATATGCGGTGTTCTCGATCAATCCGCTGAGCAAGGATGACAAGTACTGGAACCTGGTAACCGGGGAGCGCGTCGGTTCGAAGTTCGAGGTGAGCACCTTCACGCAGCTCTATACGTTCCAGAATTTTTTCGCCGAGCCGAGCGCATCCGCGCAGACAACGTACGTGACCTTGACGCAAGCGCTCAACCGCTCGTATCTCCAGGCTTATTTCAACTTTACGAATTACAACATGATCGGCCCTAAGACACCGGCCTCGCCAAATCATCCGAACACCTTGTCGCTCAGCGCTAACTCGTATAACAACCAGATATTCAAAACGCCGCTGTATTTCCAAACCACATTCGGGTTCGGCTACAATCACGATGCGTACGGCCTGCAGGATTACGGTGGAGTTCTCTACACGACCATCTATAATCAAAGCGTCGGGTTCACTATTTCGTTGCCAAACGTAAAAATCGGCGACCGCAACCGGCCCTATGATCTTTACTACTTCAACGCGACCGAAAACTCGCAGCGAACGTGGAACACGGTACCACATCACATCAATTCTCAGAACACGACCGCAAGCCTGAGCCGTCAATTCTCACGCTTCGTAAATAGCTATCTGGCCTACACCGTCTCGAACACGAGCGACCTGTATCTGCAAGGCGGGTACGCCCCGTCGGCGCCGCTCCTCCCGGACGGCACACCGTACACGCCGTTCGAATCCTTTCGCGGGGCGGCGACGCTTCGTACCGCCGCGCTGGGCACGACCTACTCGGCCTCACCCAATCTGGTGACCACGATTACGTTTGTTCATCATCAGGACTTTCCGGCCGCATTCCCGGGGCTTTTCTCGCCGCCGCCGACCAACGCGATCGGGCAGTACACCTACACCAACTACCTCGGTCAGCCGCCTTGGCAACTGACCGGTGAAGTGCGAACACGCATCTTGCCGCATCTCGTCCTGGATGTGCAGCGCACCTATTTCTTCCACTTCGGCAATCAGCTTTGGAGCCCAACCTTCGTGGTACAGTTGAGCGGATGACGAAGATGCGAGTTCGTCTTGGAGCGCTGCTCTGTGCGCTCATTTTGATCGCCGCCGGCGCGCCGGT
>PMUE01000379.1 GCA_003167055.1 Vulcanimicrobiota bacterium
GATGACGGGTGAGATCACGCTGACGGGGCAAGTGCTTCCGATCGGCGGACTCAAAGAGAAGGTGCTCGGGGCGAAACGCGCGGGCATCAGCAAAATTCTCTTCCCGAAGCGTAACGAGATGGACCTCGACGACATCCCCAAGGAAGTGCGCGACACGATGACGTTCGTGCCTGTCGAGGAGATCAGCGAAGTGCTGCATCACGCGCTCGGCAAGCGCGTGATCTCGCCGGTGCCGCTCGGTGAGGACGTGCGCGCAAGCAACGTCGTACCGATGCGCCGCCGCAACGGTGTGACGAAACGTCCGGCGCGGGTGACCGCGACGACCGAGCGTCGCCGCCGCACCGCACGCAAGCGCTAGCTCAACCATAGTTCATGGATAGGTGAAGCACATAGGCGGTATACTTACCGCCTATGCGTTTTTCCGAACGCCTCGCAGTAGCGACTGCTGCACTCTCGTTTTTCATCTCGACACTCGACACCGGCGTCGTGAACGTGGCACTGCCCCAGCTCACGCATGTCTTGCACGTCAACGCGGCACTCGCCGCGTGGACGATCAGTGCCTATGCACTGGCGCTGAGCCTCACGATTTTGCCGTTCGGCGCGCTCGCCGATCGTCTCGGCGTCGTGCGCATCAGCGCGATCGGGTTCGTGCTCTTCGCCCTGTTCTCGATCGGTTGCGCGCTTGCGCCGTCGATCGGCTGGCTGATCGTCTTTCGCGCGCTAACCGGCATCGCTGCTGCGATGTTGCAGGCGACCGCCTCCTCGTTCATATCCCGCTACATCGATAGCGCGCATCGCGGCTCGGCATTCGGTTGGGTAAGTGCGGTGCTCTCGCTCGGCGTCGTACTCGGCCCCTCGGTCGGCGGTCTGATCGTCTCGTTTGCAACCTGGCGTTGGATCTTTCTCGCGGCGGTGCCGTTTGGAATCGTTGGCCTCGCGAGCAATTGGCTGCTACGCGACGAGCGCGAGTTGAGTGCGGCAGACACGCAGGCGGTGACGGAGCGGCCGCGCGGCGTCGCGCGCATCATTCCATTCGTTGGTGCGATCGCTTTGGGCGCGATCTTCATCGCCGTATTTCTCGGATCGCCCTTCGAACTCACGCGCGAAGCACATCTCGCTGCATGGCAAGTCGGCCTCGTACTGCTCACGGCGTCGGTTGGTGCGACGATCGCTGCGCGTTTGACGGGTGCTCTCGTGCAGCGCGGCCGTGGCGTTGCCACGATGCTGGCTGGGCTCGCCGTGAGCGGCGCTGCCGCCTGCGCGTTGTTGCGCACGCCCGGAACACACGTCGCGGTCTTTGCACTCTTGATGTTCGTCTTTGGTCTCGGGACGGGTTCGCTGCAGACGCCGGTCATCGCCCTTTCGCTCGCGGCGTTTCCGGCGTCGGCACAATCACGGGCCGGTGCGTTGCAGCGCTTCGTGCAAAATCTCGCGATTTCGGGGGGCGCGGCGTTCTGCGGCCTGCTGATCGATCGTGCCGGCATCTCGAGTGTCTGGATTTTCACGATTGTCGTCTGCGTGGCGGCGATCGTGACCATCATAGCGTTGAACTATGGCGCTACTCGCGCAGCCACGAAAGTGCCGCGACGCCAAGCATCACAAACGCGGTGAAGCCGAAATACACGCTCGCCGGAGCGAACGTCTTGGCAAGCGGACCGGCGTGCACTAGGGCGGGAAAGTATACGGCGCTTGCGAGCGCGACGCCGATGAGCTGGCCGGTCGTGCGTCCGGTGGCGAGCGTCCCGGCGGCGATGCCGCGGCGATCGGCCGGCGCCGACCCCATGATCGCGCTGTTGTTGGGCTGCGTGAAGACCGCCGTGCCGCAACCGGTAATGACCAGCGTTCCGATCAGTTGAAGCATCGTCGGGATCGGAGGAAGGCGCGAAAGCAGAAAAAGTCCGAAGGCGACCATCAGTGCGCCGGCGGTTGAAACGTAGCGCGCGGGCACGCGATCGGAGAGCGCGCCGGCGATCGGCGCAAGCACGATGTTGAGCGCGGTGATCGGTGTGAGCAAAAATCCGGCGGCGAAGGCGCTGTCGCCGAGTGCGGTCTGCGCGGTGAGCGGCACGATGAAGATCAACCCGGAAAGTACCGTGAAATAGATGAACGCTGCCGAGACCGACACGGCGAAGATGCGGATCTTGAACAGGTTGAGATCGAGCGTCGGCGCCGGCACACGCTGCTCGACGTAGATAAATGCGATCAACGTGACGAGCGAGAGCCCAATGAGGCCGAGGGTCAACGGCGACGTCCAACCCCAGATGTGCGAGCGGGCCAGCGCGAGCGAGACTGAAAAGAGCGTGATCACCGAGAGCGCGGCGCCGATTGGATCGAAGCCGGTGTTCTTTGGCTGCACGGGTCTGAGCACGAAGGTCGCGCCGAGCATGGCGAGGATCGAAATCGGCACGTTGATCAAGAAGATCCAGCGCCAATCACCGTAGGTGACGATCGCGCCACCAATAATTGGGCCGAACGAGAGGCCGACGGCGACGGCCGCGCCGTTGAACCCGATCGCGCGCCCGCGGTTGGTGGTCGGAAAGGTATCGACGATCAACGCCTGGTTCGACGAGAGCAGCATCGCCGCGCCGAGCGCTTGGACCGCGCGCGCCGCGATCAGGAAGCCGAGCGACGGCGCGAGCGCGCACGCGAGCGAACTGGCGCCGAAGATCGCGAAACCGCCGAGGTAAATGCGCTTCTGCCCAAACATGTCGCCGAGCCGCCCGA
>PMUE01000324.1 GCA_003167055.1 Vulcanimicrobiota bacterium
TTCCAAACCAGTGTCCGCCGCGCGAGCGGCGGACACATCGGACGGCCTGCGCGCGCACGGCACGGACAAAGCGATCGAAACGCTGGCGTTGCCGCCCGCCAAACCGCTGACGCCGAACCCGGAATACGCACACTTTCCGGTGTATATCGGCACTATGGGTGACAAGCAGATCGAGATGAAGATCGGCGCCAAGACCGACGAAGCGTCCGGGGTCCACGGCGAATACCGGTTTGCGGGAAGTCCGGTGGTCTTGGTCCACGGCGGCGGCCCCGAGATCGATCTTTGGCTCGCCGAGAGCAACGTCGAAACCCAGCGGATCGACGGCCTGCGCGTCACCGACGAAACGGCCCTCAAAGTGACCGAAGCGGTGCTCTGCGCAACCATCAACAAGCGGATCGTGCGCGCCTGCGCTGCGCTCGGTGCGCGTGCCGTAGGCATCAGCGGCGAAGACGGCGCGACGCTCGTTGCTCAGCGCGCGTACGGATCGAAGGGCGAAGACCTCGGCTTCGTCGGCGAGGTGACGTCATCCAATCCCGCGCTAATCAATCTTCTTCTCGCTGCCGGTTATCTGCCGATCGTGGCGCCGCTTGCAATCGCAACCGATAAGACGCACGCCTTCAACGTCAACGCTGACCTAGCGGCCGCCGCAATCGCGGGCGCACTCCAGGCGGCCGCGTTCGTGATGATCACCGACGTCGAACGCGTGCGTCGCGATCCCAAGGATCCAAGCACCGGCATCGATCGGCTTTCGCTCGACGAAGCTCGCGAGTTCGTCGCGACCCCCGCCTGCGAAGGCGGCATGAAGCCGAAGATGCAGGCGGCTATCGCCGCTGTCGAATCCGGCGCAGCGGCCTCATACATTTGCGAACAGCAACCGATTGAATCGGTCCTCGCCGGCAACGCCACCATCGTGTCGTCGTAACATTGTCATCCCGAGCGTAGGCGCCCCTTGTATTGACATTTCTCGATTCAATCGCTAATATCGAAGTATGTCGATACAACGCTGCTGCCCGCCGGCCCGCGTAGCCACGGACGACTTCGAGGCGCAGGCTGCACTGCTCAAGGCGATTGCCGACCCATACCGCCTCACCATGCTCGCCACTCTGGCTGCCGCCGAGGATGAGGTGTGCGTCTGTGACTTCACCGAGGCGCTTCCGCTCAATCAGCCCACGGTTTCGCACCACCTCCGGATCCTGCGCGAGGCTGGCTTGGTGACGTGCGAACGGCGCGGTACATGGGTGTACTACCGAATCGCACCCGACGCGCACGACCGCATTTCCGACTCCTTGGCAAACGTCTTTCAACAGAAAGTGCACGCATGAAGACTCACCTAAACCTCGCGACGACTGACCTCGAAAAAAGCGTATCGTTCTACTCGACGCTGCTAAACGCGACGCCGTCGAAGACGCTCGCGGACTACGCTCTCTTCATCACCGACGAGCCAGGGCTTGAACTCGCGATTGACTTGCGAAATTCGGTCGCACCGACGCTCGATGCGCACTTCGGCATCTACGTCGAGACGAAGCACGACGTAGAGACGGCGATCGCGCGTTTGGAAGCCGCAGGCTTGGCGGACTCGATCGAGCGTGAAGACACGTGCTGCTACGCGAATCAGACCAAGGTGTGGGCGACCGATCCCGAGGGGCGCCGTTGGGAAGTTTACACCGTTCACGACGATACCGAAGAGCGAGATAACGACGCCACGCAGTGCTGCAACGCTTGACGTAATGATCGAGTCACTGACGATCAGACCTGCAAACGGCGCTGACCTCGACGTTATCCGCGCGATCTACAACGAAGGCATTGCGGACCGCGTCGCTACGCTTGAGACCGATCCGCGAACCGTCGATGACATCGCCGACTGGTGGAACCAGCACGATTCGCGGTATACCGTTCTCGTCTGTATCGAAAACGGCGAAGTAATGGGATGGGCGTCGCTCAACCGGTTTTCTCACCGTTGTGCCCACGCGGCGATCGCCGACCTTTCAGTGTATGTCGCCCGTTCTCACCGCGGGCGCGGCATCGGCCTCTCGCTCCTGACGGCGCTTGAGCCGCTCGCGCATGATGCCGGATTTCACAAGATCGTTTTACACGCACTCAACTCAAACGAATATGGCAAGCGGCTTTACCTTAAGTGCCGGTTCGTCGAAGTTGGCGTGTTCAAAGAACATGGGCTGCTCGACGGTCAGTACGTCGATGTCGTCGCCATGGAAAAGGTGTTGTCGTGACGCTGCAAAGGCGCTGCGCAGCCGAAGCCATTGGCACAGCGTTTCTTCTTGTCGGGGTGGTCGGCTCCGGAATCATGGCCGAACGTCTGTCCGATGGCAATACCGCTATCGCATTGCTCGCGAATACGCTCGCTACCGGTGCCGTGCTGATGTGTCTCATCGCCGCCCTCGGGCCAATTTCCGGTGCGCACTTCAATCCCGCCGTGTCGATAGCCGACGCCGTGCGTGGCGGCCTAACCTGGAGCGAAGCATCGCTTTACGTCTCCGCGCAAATCCTCGGCGCGCTCGCCGGCGTAGCTTCTGCCAACACGATGTTTGGCCTGCCGCTCTTCTTTGTATCGCATCGCGTTCGAAGCGGGCCGGCGCAGTGGTTCGCCGAGTTCGTCGCGACGTTCGGTTTGCTGCTCGTTATATGGGGCTGCGTACGTTTCAAATCGGCTTTGGTGTCCATCGACGTCGCGGCGTACATCGTCGCCGCGTACTGGTTTACATCATCGACGTCGTTCGCGAATCCAGCCGTAACGATTGCGCGGACGTTATCCGACACATTTGCGGGGATCCGGCCACAAGATGCTCCGAGCTTCATCATCGCGCAATTGCTCGGCG
>PMUE01000330.1 GCA_003167055.1 Vulcanimicrobiota bacterium
TGGTGCGGCCGAAGCGCATGACCCGGCCCGATCCTTAAGGCCGGTTACTCATAAGCGCGAAGAATTTGACGCAGCCGAAACTGACGAGCTGGCGCGTGTTGTCACGTACGGCTCAGAGAGCGATCTATTAGCGATATCCGCCGCCTTTTAGGTTCCATCTTAAAGTTCGGTTTTGCCAACGTCTGCTAAATATCGCGGCCAGCTTGAAAGGATAGGTGATGGCCGCAGGAAAAAGCATAAGGCGCCAAGTCGGTGCGCTGATAATGTTTTCAGTCGCGGCTCTCGGTGCGAGTGTCATAAGCTCAACTGCAAAAGCGGAAGATGACGCTTCGCGGTTCACCTACACGCGGCTGCATTGCACTGCGGACCGTCAGTCGCATTTCACGGACGTGACAATTGAACTTGCCAAAGAAAATTTCGCACCTCCTGCGGCTCCGATCGCAATCGGAGGCAACAAGCGCACTTCAAGGGCGTTCGTCGCGGGATTTGCGGCGAACTGGGGCGCTGCCGACTTGCAGACCCACCTTAACCACCCTACCCCCGCGGTTCAGCTATTCACGGTGCTCCGCGGTGTATTCTCGATCACCGTGACTGATGGCGAAACGAGAGTGTTACATCCCGGTGACCTGGTCCAGCTCGAAGACATCACACCTTGCAAAGGACACATCACCGTCGTGGGCGACAAACCGGGCTTCCTGCTTTTCGCTCGCTGAATATATTTACGCCCGGCGGGGCACGACTAATGCATTTGTTGCTGCGCGTGAACCGCCGCGGATGTACGAGCACCCGTCTTAGTAAAGTCCGGTGACGTAATTCTCTTCCACGAATGCGTCGGCCTGCTCGACGGTGATCTCTTTCGGCTTCGTCTGTTCCACGATCATGCGCCCGAGCGACGGGAAATTCTTCTTGTCGACGCGATAATCGTCGCGCCACAGGCGCGATCGCTTCAGGGCCTTGCCGCAGTGAAGAAACGCCTCGCGCACGGTCACCACGATGATGAGGCGCGGCTCGCGGCCGTTGACCGCGGCGGCGCCGAGCAGTTCCGGATCGCGCGACAGCCGCGCCGTGCCGTTGATCCGCAGCGTCTCGTCGATGGCGGGAATGAAGAACAGCAAACCCACTTCGGCATCGGACACGATGTTCGATAACGTATCGAGCCGGTTGTTGCCCGGCCGGTCCGGAATGGCGATGGTGTTTTCGTCGAGCACGCGGGCAAAGCCGGGCGCGTCGCCGCGTGGACTGACGTCGGTGCCACGCCCCGGGCGGGTCGAGCCGATCACCACGAAGGGCGAGTGCGCGATAAAGTTGCGGCAGTGGTCGTCGAGCCGGTCGAGCTGCTTGAGCAGCGCCAGCTCCATCGGCTCCTGGTAAAGCCCCCGCAATTGCGGTTCACTGTCGATCGTCGGCGCTTCAGTATCGATCGTCGCTGGCCGGTCGTCCATTTTTCTTCTCCGCATATCGGAATATCCGCATCTTACGCTTGGTTCGGCCGTTTTGCTAATCTCACGGCCGGCGCGACTAACACTTGCAGGAGTTGAGGACAACCATGGCGGGACGTTTAAAAGACAAAGTTTGCATCATTACCGGCACCGGCAGCGGCATGGGCCGCGCGGCGGCGCTGCTCTTCTGCGAAGAAGGCGCCAAAGTCGTCGGCTCGGACATTAACGCCGACAACGCACAGGCGACCTTGCGCGACGCCCAGAAAGCCGGCGGACAAATGGTTTCATTGCAGCCGGCTGATTTGACCAAGCAGGAGCGCTGCGACGCGCTCGTCGACCTTGCGCTGAAGACCCATGGCGGCATCGACGTGGTCTACAACAATGCGGCGACCGCTTATTTCGGCTGGATGGACAAATTCACCTACGAAGAATTCGCCCGCACCATCGAAGGAGAGCTTTTGATCGTCTTCCGGTTCTGCAAGAACAGCACGCGAATATATTTGGCGCGCGGCGGCGGCTCGATCATCAACGTCGGTTCTATCGCCGGCGAAGCGGGCGTGATGGGCGTTTATTCGGCCTCGAAGTTTGGGATGCGCGGCCTCAGCGATTCCGTGCGGCGTGAAGTCCGCGCCGATGGCGTGCGCGTCACCTTGATCGAGCCCGGCTTCGTTCGCACGCCGATGAATGCCGCGATGGGCGACGGACTGCCGGGGCCCGAAGTGGTCGCCGATGCGATCGTCGACGCGGTCGATCATCCGCGCCGCGTGCGTATCGTGCCCAAACGCTATCTGCTGCCGCGCGCGATAGCGCGCGCATTTCCCGGCCTGCTGGACGCCGTCTTCGGGCATCCACGCATCCAAGCGCGCCTCAACCGCGACGCTCGGGCGGACCGTGCGCGCGATCCTCGTTAGCGGCGCATCGAGCGGCATCGGTGAAGCCACCGCGCTGGCGGCCGCGCGCGCAGGCATGCGCGTCTACGCCGGCATGCGAAGCGCGGCTGACGCGGAACGCATAGGCGCACTGCATCCAAACGTGCAGGCCGTAACGCTCGACGTCACCGACGCCGCATCGATCGACGCCGCGATCGGCATGGTGCGCGACGATGGCATCGCGCTGACCGGCCTGGTCAACAACGCGGGCNNGCGCTGCGCGCGCAGTTCGACGTCAACTGTTTCGGCGCGATCGCGCTCACGCAAGCCGCGCTTCCGCTGCTTCGCGCGCAGCCGTCGCGCATCGTGTTCGTCGGATCGATTGCCGGCCGCGTCGCTGTGCCGTATCTGGCCGCGTACAGCGCCTCGAAGTTCGCGCTTCGTGCCATTGCCGACGCGCTACGGTTGGAGCTACGACCCTCCGCGATCGACGTCTGTCTGATCGAGCCCGGCTCGGTCGCAACGCCGATGTGGAGCAAGGGCCGCGCCATGCGCGATACGATGCTTGCACGATTGCCCGCCGGCACGCCGGACTACTATCGCGCGGCGATTGAAAATCTCGTGCTCGCAACCCAAGCCGAGGAGCGCGGCGGCGTAGCCCCCAAGCGCGTTGCCGATGCGGTCGTGCAAGCGCTGACCGAACGCAAGCCCAAAGCGCACCGTATCATCGGGATGCCGGCACGCCTCGGCGCAATGATCGCACTGTTGCCGGCGGCGTTGCACGATCGGTTTCTGCGCGCCACGATGCGCCTTCCCTAATCTACCCGTTNNGCGTATAAATGTCGGGCGCAAGCGACCATCGCTCGTCTTGCGGCCATCCACCCTCCCAATAGACATTCGAGAAATTCACCGCGATCTTGCTGTACGGTAGCGTGAAGAACGTTTCATCTCCGGGCGCATTTGGCTTCCCGCCGGTCGGCTCTCCCACGAACACCGTGTGCAAGTCGCGCTCGAAATAGACGGCAGCGTTCGTCCCTGCGGAAAACGTCCGCGGCCCGATGATCACGAACAGATGGCCCGGTCGATTCACCGTGCTGCACGCGAGGACCGCAAGCAGCGGTTGGTTCAAAAACGTATCTCCACCATTATTCCAGCGCATATCGATGACGAGCTTCTCGATGTCGTGAGAACTCAGGAATGCTCCCAGACGCGCGGAGAATGCGGCGAGCGTTTCCTTATCCGCATCGAGAACCTTGTTGTATTGAACGTACACGAGTTTTTGCGCAGGCTCGTATTCAAACCAGTGGTACTCGTTGGTTCTCGTCAGATAGAGCGGTGGGTTTTTGGGCAGCACTTGGTAGAGGTTGACCCATCCAGCCGGACTGGGCAAGGTATTCCAGATGTCGGGGCTATCCGTGGTTACGGGCACGGACACATCACTCGAACGCCCATCGAGCGCTCGTAGATGAAGTGACACGCGCTGCGAAGAGTTGGCGAGACCCGCCGCGTGCAGAAACGGAATCGCGCGCAGCCGATACGGCTCGACTGCCGCGAGCCAGTAGTCGTTGTCGCGGCTGATGTACGGCGCGACCGCTGTCAGGACGTTTGCAATCCCGTGCCCGTCCATACCGAGAACCTGTGCGCCCACGAGGCTTCGGTACGCAGGCTCGGCCGCCGTGACGAAAAGGCCCTCTTGAAAGAGCTCGAACTTGAGCGGTAGCGTTTCGCCGTACTCCGGACGTCGTGCTCCCCCTAGTTCGGTGTGCCCATCACCCAAACTCGCAACCAATCGCATCATGGCAAGCTCGATTGCAACGTCGGACGTCGACGGTATCTTGCGGTCCAACATGCTCACTTGTTGATCGAACGCCGGCTCGGTGTAGAGCGCGTTGGAAACGAATCGGTCGCCGGTATCGGTGCGAAACGGATGATACGTCTTCACCTTCGCCCAGCGCGCGAGAAAGGCGAGATCGTAGCGCCACCCCTGCACTCGCGTCATACGTGACGTGTCGACGATGCCCAATAGGTCATTGAATCCGCCCTGGCCGGCGAGCGATTTTAGCGCAACGTCGGTGCGCGCGCCCTCCAGGTCGGCGTAACCCCATTGCATCGCTTGTCTTAGCCAACGCATGCCCGAACGCGGATCGCCCGCCTTTCCGTAGGATCGCGCCAAATAGAACGCAAGCGTAGCCGGTTGATCTTGCCGCAACCGCAACGCCATCTTATATGCGGGAATCGCTTGCGCGTACTCACCCGCCAAATAGTGAGCTGCTGCCAGACGCCGCCAACACGTCGGGTTCACCGAATTTTTCCGGACGATCTGACCGTAAAGAATCG
>PMUE01000058.1 GCA_003167055.1 Vulcanimicrobiota bacterium
TGGGAGCTCAACGAGGCGTTCGCGGTGCAGACCGTCTACTGTCGCGACACGCTCGGCATTCCCAACGATCGTTTCAATGTCGACGGCGGCGCGATTTCGATCGGTCATCCCTATGGCATGAGCGGTGCGCGCATGACGATGCACGCATTGATCGAAGGCAAGCGCCGCGGCCTGAAATACGTCGTCGTCACGATGTGTATCGGCGGCGGCATGGGCGCAGCCGGCCTCTTCGAGGTTGCTTAGGCCCAGGTTGTCGTTGCGAAAGGGCTCGCGTGCTTCTGCGCACGCCACGCCCTTCCGCGCCTAAACCCGAGCCTAAGCAACGCTCGAATAGATCAACGGCGATCGTCGAGACTGGGAACGGATTGAACTTCGATTTCCCGGATGTTGAAACGGCCTTCGGGCTCGATCCAAGCGATCTAGAGTAGCATTACTTCCCGAACGTGCTCGTGATGTCAAAGTAGAACGAGCGCTTTTCGCCGTCGGTCGTGCATTCCACGTCGAGACGATCGTAGCTCTTGCCGTTGTGGTTGAGCAGCGCTTGCGTATCCATTTTCCACTGACCCGTTCCCCCGCACGGATGCAGTGCCAGGTAGAAATACTCGCTCGCGTCACCGATCGAGTCGCTGTCGGCGCGTACGACGATTGCATCGTCCAACGATGTTCCGCCGTGGACTGGAATCGGTGCGAGCGAGGCTATCGACGACGGTGCGGGCGAAGCGGATCCGCGCTCGAGTGCGATGCTGCCGACGATTCCTCGCGTTTGATCGATGCCAAACTCGTACACAGCCCCATTTCCCGCCGGCTGTGTAAACTTCGCCGAGGTTGCGTTCGCGCCAAGTTGCGCGGCCGGCTCGCCGAGATAAATACCGGATGCGTGCGGTGCCGACGGTGGAGCGCTCGGGCGAAAGCCGCTCAACACCACCGCAATCGCCGAGACGTTGTCGCCCTCGAAGAGCACCAGCTCAACGGCTCCGCCGGTGGGCGCCAGATACTCAAAGTGACTCTTCCCGTTCCCGTCGTCCTTGCTGCCGGCCGGATCTCCGCGCTCCGCGATGACCGCTGCTCGCGTGTCGCCAAGCGACACGCCGGCGAATGACGGCGTGTCGACGGCAAACAACAGCGCGGTGGCAAATATCATGCTGCCATAGTAGCGCAGAAAAAGGCCCGGTGGTGACACCGGGCCTTTTCGTTGCCGTCGCCGGAGCGGTTACTGAATCGGCAGCGCGACGTCGAAGACCATGATCAGCTTGTTACGGTTGATCGTGTCCGCGTTCGTGTACGGATATCCCTCGTGGTGTTCGTAGAGGTTCGAGTCGGTGACCGTCAATGTGAACATGGGCGGCCACTTTTTGATGATCCCGAAGTCGACTTGGTTGTAGAGATACGGGACCGGGGCGTTCAGGAAGTAGTCGAAGTTGTTGAGGTACTGCGCGAATACCGCGAACGTCGAGGTCCTCGGCTCGCCGATCGGATAGGTGAGGTTCGGCGTGAGCATCGTGTGCGTGATGCTTCCAGCTTCCGGAACGACTTCTACCACCGGACCGGTCGTCTTGAAGACGCTCGTCGTGTTGTGGGGAATCCACTCCTCTTGGACCGTCAGGCCGAAGAGTTTGCCGAAGTACCGGCTGTTGGGACCGGCGCGTGCCGCGAGTTGGAAGTAGATATCGTGCCATGCAACTTGATTCGCTAAACTCGGCGTAACCGGGTTGCCGCAGCACATACGCACGCGCTCGTGCCATCCGCCCGATACCGTCAGGGCGCCGGCGAGATAGTTCAGCGAGGCATCGTCAACGCGATCGTCGTTGAGTTTCTGGTACAGGTACGGCTCCGTGAACTCTTTGGCGGCGGTACAGGGTAAGCTGCCGCAGACCTTCGTTGGTACGGCGACACGGCCGATGTTCTGGTCGATGTAGCTGTGCAGGTAGTAGATGTACCAATGCCGGTTGAAATTGATCTGCGCGCCGTAGTTCAAGTGGACGACCGGATCGGCGAATTGATATTGACCGGTCGCGCCGCAGTCTTGCGTGGTAGCGCAGTAGACGCTAGGTAGCGCCAGATCCGACGAACCGATGTTCCACGTCGACATGCCCTGGACGTGTATAACGAGCAGAGGTGGGTTCGCAGGCCGCAAGGCGGCCCGCGGGGCCGTTGTGGGTACGGCTTGTGCAACGGTCGTGTCGCTCGTTGATGCAGTCGCTGGTGCTGCGGCCGCTGGTGCCGTTTGCGCCGAAGCAATCCCGACAACAGCGGTGCACAGCACGAGCGCTGCACCGAGCGATATGAGTAGGTGTTTCAAGTGTAGCTCCTTTGGTAGCTTGTAGGCTCCTCCTAGCCGGTAGTGGATGTGGGCACGAATGATGCCTCGCGGTTTTCGGGGGCGACCGCGAAGCCGATGGCCGTGAAGACAATCACGGCAGCGAACACGATGTACATAAAGATGCTCATGGCGGCTCCATACCCCGGAAGGGCTTTGGTGCCGTACGTCGTGACCGCAAGGGCCGAGATGATCTGCCCGGTCGGCGACGCAATCAAGTTTCCAACCTGATATACGAATCCCGGAAACGTACCGCGCGCAAGTGCCGGCGAGATCTCGTTGAGGTGCGCGGGGATGATGCCCCACGCGCCCTGTACGGCGAACTGCATCAAGAAACCGCCCAGCGCAAGCGTCTCGAAAGTCATGCCGCCGGTCCAGATCTTCACGAAGATCAAGCCGAGAACGGCCGCAGCGATGATCATCCAACGGCGTCCGAAGCGCTGCGAGAGCCAGCCGAAGAAGATACCGCCGAGGATCGCACCGCATGCCGCGATTACGTTGATCTGACCTGCAAGCTGCGGCGTGAGACCGTGTTGCACGCGCAGGAACGTCACGTACAGATCTTGCGAGCCGTGCGACATGAAGTTGAAGCATGCCATGAAGAGCATGCCGAAGGCGAAGAGTGGCCAACTGCGCCGCAGCGCTTCGAGCAGCACGTCGCGCCCAAGCGCGAGCCGCGCAGCAGCACCGGCTTGCCAGACCGGCGATTCGGGCACGCTGTAGCGGATGAAGAGGATCAAGAGCGCGGGAATCGTGCCGATGACGAACATCCCGCGCCAACCGTTGCCGGGGAACGCCGCTTCCAACGCGGGAAACGCGAGCGCCAAGGTCGCGCCCGAAAGCAGGTTGCCGACCGCGTAGCCTTCTTGCAATATACCGCTGAAAATGCCGCGTCGCTTCGGCGGCAATGATTCCATCGCGAGCGCCGCGCCGAGACCCCACTCACCGCCCATCGCGATACCAAACAGTGCGCGCACGACGATGAAAAAAGTCAGATTCGGCGAGAACGCCGTAAGCAGTTCGAGAATCGAGTACAGCCCGATATCGATCATCAGCGGGCGACGGCGACCAAACCGATCGGCAAGCCAGCCGAAGAGGAGCGCGCCGACCGGACGCATTGCAAGCGTCAGTGTGACCGCTGCGAGTACGTCGGTAACGGGCGAAGCGAACGCTTTTGAGAGTTCTGGGAGTACAACGAGGACGAGAAAGAAATCGAAAGCGTCGAGAGTCCATCCCAGAAAACATGCAATGAACGTCCGCCACTGCACCGGTGTCATACGGTCGCCGCTCACGGCCATAACAACGCTTCTCCCCGTCCATCAAAGGTAGAGGTATAAATATTCATTAGCCCATTATTAACCGCCGGGTACTTCACCTGGCGGACAAGCAAAGCTCGCTAAAGGTTTTTCGCTGCATATGCAATCATTTTGCTACATATGCCAAGCGTCAGCGGCGCGCATCGAGCGCTGCATCTTCGGCGGAAACGCGCCACGCGATCAGCGCCGCGTTGGCAGCGGTGAAGATCAGCGCGATCATCCATGCGCCAAAGGCGAGCGGAAGTACCGCAATCTCGATGCAAACGATCGCGTAATTCGGATGCCGGATGAAACGGTATGGCCCGCGGCGCACGAGCGGGGCACCCGGCAGCGTGATGACCCGCGTCGTCCAAAAAGGGCCTAGGGTCGCTATTATCCAGATGCGCGCGACTTGGGCGAGCGCGAAGATTCCGAGCAGATACAGATTCGGGGCTGCGTTCGCAGGGACAAAGAGCAGCAGCGAGCCGAGCCAGGCCGCGTGCAGCCCGACGAACCACGGATACTGCTCGGGCGCGATTTCGACCCCGCCGCGGGCTATGAGGCGACGTGTGTTGCGCCCGGCGTATAACAGTTCCGCGATGCGCAACAGCGCGACGACGGCCACGACCCAGCGCAGCGGGGTCATCGTTCGAGGGTAACGAACGCCGCGGTAAATCCCGGTCCCATCGCGGAAAGGAGCGCGCGGCGCCACGATGCTTGGGCGAGCGCGCCCTCGCGCAGCGCGCGTTCGAGGACGAAAAGCAGCGTGACCGCCGACATGTTCCCGTACTCGGCCAGCACGGCGCGAGAGTCGACAAGCGATCCGGGAGCCAGGCCGTACGCCGATTCGAGCGCATCGAGGACTTTGGTGCCGCCCGGATGACTCAAAAAGACGTCGACGTCGGCACGCGTGAGTTGCGACTCCGCTAAGTACGCGTCGATGACCGGCTGGAACTGCGTTTGCACTAGCTGCGGAATGTCGCGCGAGAAGATCGCGCTCAACCCGTCGCCGGTGACGTCCCATCCCATGACGTCGAGCGTGTCGGGAAACGTGTATTCACCCGAGGCCTGAACGCGGGGACCGTCGCCGCCGGCGCAAAGGACCGCTGCCGCGGCGCCGTCGCCAAACAGCGCGGTCGCGACAATGTTGCTTTTGCTGACGTCGTCGCGCCGAAACCACAGTGCGCACAGCTCCACCACCAGCAGCAGGACCGGCGCTGGGCGAACGGCCTCCGCCATCATCGCTGCGCGTGCAAGGCCGATGGCGCCGCCGACGCAGCCCAACCCGAAGATCGGCAAGCGCCGGACCGTCTGTGGCAGTCCGAGCGGCGCGAGCAGGCGCGCATCCAGGCTTGGCGTCGCGATGCCGGTGGTCGAGACGACCACGACGGCGCCGACGTCGCGCGCCTGAACCTCGGCGCGTTCCAGTGCGGCGCGCGCGGCCTGTTCGAGCAGCGCTTGCGCGCTCTCGAGGTAGACGGCATTACGCTGTGGCCAGCTCTGCGGATCGTAGTACCAATCGAACGGCACGCATGAATAACGACGCCTGATGCCGGTCGTATTGAAGACGGGCATCAGGCGTTGAACGACCTCGGATCGGGAAAATTGCGCGCGAACGCGAGCGGCAACGTCGTCTTGCTCGAGCGCGAACGGCGGGACCGCGGTCGCGACCGAGACGAGCGCTACCTCTTTGCCCAGGCGATGCACCAGCCGTTCGGGCTAATCGTTCCGGTAACGATGCTGCAGCCGTGCGGTGCCTTGAAGAACCGGCACCCCGAGCACTTTTTGCCGCCGGATCCGGGCGTGTCTTGATACTTGAATTGCCCCTTGTTGTCGGCAGCGTCGGCCGTGGCGGTCCCAAGGGCGATTGCACCCGCGAGGGTGGGCAGGACGATCAAGGTCCGGAGCGCCTCTTTGCGCGTTTGCGATTTGGATGAGTCCATGAACGATAGCTCCTCCTCTCCAGCAATATTTTGATTCTACGGCCCCTCGGCGTGGGCGGCCTGCGTCATTCCAAGCCTGGCCCAAGCGACGTTGCCTATCTTGGGAACCATGGGAACCATGGACAGCTTCATTCCTCGGGTTGCCGTCATCGACGACGAACCCGATATTCGTACGCTGCTCGAATTAGAACTTTCTGAAGCCGGGTTCAACGTGCGCAGCGCGCCCGACGGTCCGAGCGGCCTTTCGCTCGTTCGCGAATGGGAACCCGACGCGATCTTGCTCGACGTGATGATGCCGAAGATCGACGGTATCGCGCTGCTACCCGACTTGCGCCGCACGACGCAGGCGCCGATCTTCATCGTGAGCGCAAAAGGCGCGACCGACGACAAGGTGCGCGGACTCGACCGCGGCGCCGATCACTACGTCGCCAAACCGTTCGAGATTCCCGAGCTGATCGCGCGCTTGCGCTCGGCGCTGCGCCGTCCGCGGCTCGAATCGCCGGAGATCGTGACCTTCCGCGATCTTTCGCTCGATCTGCAGACCCGCCGTGTGGTGCGCAACGGCAAATCGATCTCGTTGACCACGCGCGAATTCGACCTGCTCGCGGCGTTTGTACGGGAGCCGCGCCGCGTTTTCACGCGCGATCAGTTGATCGCGCAGGTGTGGGGGGACCATTCAAGCGTGACCGGGAACGCGGTCGAAACGTACATCTCATATCTGCGCCACAAGATCGACTACGGCTTCGCTGAACCGCTTTTGCATACGATTCGCGGCGTCGGATACGCTCTGCGCTCAGCGCAGTAATGCTTCGATCGGTCCGCCTCCGGCTGATCGCGTCGTTCCTAGCCGCGTGGCTGATCTTCGCCTTCACGATCTCGGCGATCGTGTGGCTCTTCGTCGTCGATATTACGCGGAACATCGTGTATGCGGACGTCAACCTCGCCTCACTCCGCATCACGCGCTTGGCATTTCAATATGCGCTTGCGGGCGCGCCGCCGGCCGACGTCGAGGCGCTCGTGTTGGCACAAGTTCGCGGGCTCCACGTGCGCGTCAACGTTGTGCCGCGCGAAGGATTCGGCAACGGACCCTTCGTGTTGGCGCCTTCCGGTCCGCCATCCGGCGAGGGGTCGTCGATCGGCATCGGTCCGCACGCCCAGATTCAAAGCGTGCCGTTCGGTACGATGCGCGTCGATATCGTTCCGGATCTGGACTACATTTCTACGACCGAAACGCGCTGGCTCATCTGGGTGATCGTCGCCGACGTCGTCACCTTGATCCCGGCGTGGTTCTTGGCAGCGATGGTCGCCGGGCGAACGCTCGAACCGCTGCTGCACACGACCCGTGCGCTGGAGCGGTTTGCTTTAGGTGATTTCACGCCGCACGCGGTAACCACGCGGCAGCGAACCGAAATCGGCGATCTAGCGCGAGCGTATAACGCGGCAGTGCAACAGATCACCGACGCGTTTTCCGAACGATCGGCCGCGATGGACGAGATGCGGCAGTTCGTTGCTGACGCAGGGCATCAACTTCGCACGCCGTTGACCGTGCTGATGGGGCACGTCAGCGCGCTGCAGCCCAAGACGCCGCGCGAAGCGACGATCTTCGGGAACATGCTCGCGCAAAGCCGCCGTATGAAAGCCATTATCGACGACCTGATCGTTCTTGCACGCCTCGAGCACGGCGATCGGACCGCCTTTGCCGTGGACATCGGCACGCTGGCCGACGGCGTCGTGGCGACATTTCGCGACGGCGGTTACGACCGCGTCAGATTGCACGCCAATGGCGCGGCGCTCGCGCACGTCAATCCGACCGAGGTGATCGACGCCTTGACCGCCTTAATCGAAAATGCGCTCAAATATGCGCCGGGAGGACCGGTAGACGTTTCCGTGCAGCGCAACGGCGTGCGCACGTCGCTCAGCGTCGAGGACACGGGACCCGGGATGACTGCGGACGATATCGAGCACGCCTTCGATCGTTTCTATCGTGGCGATGCAAGTGTCGGTACCGAAGGCACGGGACTCGGCCTCTCGATCGTGCGCCGCGGCGTCGAGCGTTCCGACGGAACCGTGACGTTGATCAATACCGGAAGCGGATTGCGCGTCGTGCTCGCATTTGAGGCGATCGAAGCCGCAGGCTGAGGAGAGCGC
>PMUE01000167.1 GCA_003167055.1 Vulcanimicrobiota bacterium
GCGGCGCGGCGGCGGCGCGCGTCACCGGCGCGGCGGCTGCGGCCGTTTTGGTTTCTAATCGCAGTGCTCGCGGTGCTTGCCGCGATGGGCGGATACGTCCTCGCGTCGTGGCCGGCACTCTATCCGCATACGGTTGAAGTCGACGGGAACCGTACGGTTGCAAAAGAGACTATTCTCGAGAACGCGCAGATCAATTTGATGAAAAACATGTGGCTGCAAAACATGCACGCCATGGCCGCGCGGATCGAGTCGATTCCGTACATCGATCGCGCNNCGTGACGGAGCGCACGCCGTACGCCTTCGTCGACGATGGCGCGACGCGCGTGACGATCGACCATGCGTTGCGCGTGCTGCAGGACGGCGCACCGCCCGGGCTTGACGACTCATTGCCGGCATTCGCGATCGTGCTGCCGCAACCGCCGGCGGCTGGGGCGTTCATCGACGATTCGAATTTGCAAGGTCTGGTGGGCGACGCGGATGCGATTGCGGCTGCGCATCTCGACGCGCGAACGCTGCGCTACGATCGCTTCGGCGACGTGACCGTGCAGTTGCGTAACGGCATCACGGTGATGCTGGGCGACCGCGTCGGCAGCGAGCAGAAGATCCCGCTGATCAAACCGATCCTCGAAAAAGTCGATCGCGGCAAACGTAAAGTCGCCGCGATCGATCTGAGGGCCCTGACGACACCAGTCGTCGTCTACGCGAAGTAGTCCGAGGCTAGCGCAAGACTAGGCCATTCGCGACGAATGTGCCGTTGCTATAGTAGCCGTAGATCGCGATGCGATCGCCGCGATGCGGCGTTCCACCGATGGGGTGAATGACGGTTCCCGGCTTGAGATCGATCGTCTGGACGTTACCGTCGGGACGTTCTACCGTGACGCGATAGGGACGAAAGTGGACGACGCTACCGAGAATGACGTGGCGGCGATCGTACTCATAGCGATCCCATCCTGGTTGCCAGGTGGTGTAAACCTGCGCGTACCCGTATTGCTGCGCGAACGCGCTCGGCGCGAACGTGACCGAAAGACCAAGTAAAAGTGCAAGTGTTGCGAGGGTGGTGTAGACTTTCCGTTTCATGCATACCTCCGACGGTGATATTACCCGCCGAGGTAACGACATGAATCGGGCGCCCGTTCAGTTTCGGAGCGCCCGATTGGTGTTTCTCATCGCCTTTTCATCGCGGCGTGCCGGACCGGCTAGTGACTGGTGAGATCGAGATAGACCATCACGGAGCCCTTGATCAACGAGAGCTTGACCGAATCGCCGGGTTTAATTTTCCCGAAGTCGACGGAGTCGCGTCCCGCCGGCAGGGTAGTTTCCGCGCCGTTGTCCATCGTCACCTGGATATGCTTGGGATCGACGAGCTTTTCCACTTTGACGGTATAGGTGCCGTCGGGGATGAGGGACGCGTCGATGGCGTTTGCGGCAAGGGCGATTGCAGGGACCGCCACGGCCGCGAGGAGGGCGACGAGACTGAGGTTCTTATGCACGGTTACTCCAGAAGAAGGGTGATAATTTACGATGATAGCGCAAGTGCCCCGGGGTCTTCTAGGGCCGGTTTGCCGGAAGGAGAGCCATCCTCGAAGGCCATTTGGCCAGTCTGGAACTGCCCCACCATTTCCCGCAACTCGCTCGCTTGCGTTTGCACATCGTCGGCACTGGACGCCATCGTGGCAATCGCGTCGGAGTTCTTGTCTCCGAGTTCGCTCGACTGCTCGATGCGCGTGCCCAGGGCCTTGATCGACGTTTGTTGTTCCGTCGATGCCCTTGCCACCTGCGCGGTCCGGTTCTCGATTTCTGAGACGCTTTCTAAGATTTGGTTCGACGTGATCGCCTGCTCGCGCATGGTCGCGGCGGCTTCGTGCGTCATCGCGCCCATCTGTTCACTTGCCTTGGCAAGTTCTTCGGAGGCGCGGGCCTGCTCGGTGGTGGCGACGCTGATTTCGCTGACCAGCTGCGCGACTTCGGTGACGCGGGTGCTGATCGTCTCGATCATCGAGGTCACATTGCGCGCAGACTCGGCATTATTCTGCACCAGCGAGTTCGCGCGCGCGGTCCGCTCGAGCACGGCCGAGGTGCGGCGCTGAATGTCGGCGACCAGTTGCCCGATTTGCTTGGTCGAACTGGCGGAGTTTTCGGCCAGCTTGCGGACTTCATCGGCAACGACGGCGAAGCCGCGGCCGTGTTCGCCGGCGCGCGCCGCTTCGANNATCGCGGCGTTGAGCGCGAGCAAGTTGGTTTGGTCGGCGATCTCTTCGATCAGGCCGAGAATCTCGCCGATCTGCCGCGAGGCGCCGTCGAGGCTCTGCATTTCGGTGACGACGTCGGCGACGGTATCGCTGATTGAGCCCATGCCCTTGGAGAGCGCGAGCACTTCGTTGCGGCCTTCGCGGACTTGCTGGTCGGTGACGTTCGATTCCGAGCGAACGCGATCGGCGTTGCCGGCAACCTGCACGATCGAGGCCGACATTTCTTGCGTGTTCGCGACCGCTTGTTCGACGACGGTGGCAAGGTTGAGTAAGTTCTGATCCATCTCTTGGATCGACGCGGTCATTTCGGCGACGGCACTCGAG
>PMUE01000111.1 GCA_003167055.1 Vulcanimicrobiota bacterium
GACGGATGCGTGCGAAGATACTCCTGCAGGCCGCGCCCAAGCATGCCCGTGCCTTTGCCGTGAATCAATCGCAGCGGCGAATTGCCGGCGAGCACCGCTTCGTCGATCCAGCGTTCGACCAGCGGCTCGGCCTCCGTAAAACGCTTCCCGCGCACATCGAGTTCGCTCATCGATCGCGCGGTCGCCTCAATGTTGGCCGCAGGCCCACCCGCGCGCGGCGCCGGTTTGCGCGGCGCGCCGCCGGGGCGCTTCTCGACGTCGCTGCGCTGCACCACCGTTTTCATTGGGCCGATCGCGATCAGCACGGTGACGCCGTAGTCCTCGACGACCGTGCCCTCGGTGTGCAACGAGCGAACGTGGACGCGCTCGTTGGGCTGAAGCGCTAGGCGTTCGGCAGGAGCCTGCGCGGCCGGCGTGTCGACCGCGCCGAGCTCAGCGCGCAACGCGTCGGCACTCTTGCCAAGCAGAGCGGCGTGCGAGGCAGTAACCTTCGGCCGATGCGCCTGCGCAGCGGCGGCACGACGCTGCAACTCCGCCATGAACTCGCGCAAGCTTTGCTGCATACGCTCCTCGGCGCGATCGGCGAAGGTGCGCCGCTCGCTTTCAAACAGCGTGCGCTCGTGCGCGAGCGTTCCACGTTCGCGTTCCGCCGCCAGGCGCTGCGCACGCAGCGTATCGCGTTCCGATTGCAACTCAGCGGCGCGCAGGGAGAGTTCGGCCAGTGCCGACTCGTAGTCGCGCTCGCGCGAGTCGAGCAAGGCTTGTGCGCGTTCGACGACCGGTTCGGCAATGCCGAGCGAACGCGCCAGCGGAAACGCCAGCGACTGCCCGGGCGCGCCGACGTCGAGCGCGAAGGTCGGCACGAAGGTGCGCGGATCGAAACGCACACTCGCATTCGCTACGCCCGCCATGCCGCTTGCAAAGAGCTTGAGTTCGGTCGCGTGCGTGGTCACGACGCCGCAGGCATGTACGGCAAGCAGGCGCTCCAGCATTGCGACCGCGAGCGCCGCACCGGCGCCGGGTTCTGTGCCGCCTCCGATCTCGTCGACCAGCACCAGCGTGCGTTCGTCGGCGACGTCGAGCATCTCGCGCATGCGCGCCAAGTGCGCGGAAAACGTCGAAGCGTTGAGCGCGATCGACTGTTCGTCACCGATGTCGGCGATCACGCGGGTAAAGTGCCCGATGCGCGTCCCGAGCGCGGCCGGCACGTGCATGCCCGAATAGGTCATCGCGACGAAGAGCCCGACCATCTTGAGCGCGNNATGTTTGGACCGCTGATGACGAGCAGCCGTGTACCGTGGTCGAGCGGAATTGTCTGCGGAATCGCGCGCTCACCGAGCAATGGATGCCGGCCGGCTTCGACGCGCACCACCGCGTCGTCCACCAGCTCGGGCTCGATTGCGTCCATCGCGCGCGCCACATTCGCCTTGGCAACCAGCAGATCGATCTGCGCAAGCATTTCGATGTTGCGTTCGATCGCATCGGCGGCGCTGCCGACGGCGCGCGAGAGCTCTTCGAGCACACGCTGCACTTCGCGTTCTTCCTCGAGACGCAAGGTGCGCACGTGGTTGTTGTCGTCCAGCGCGGCTAGTGGTTCGACGAAGAGCGTTTGACCCGACCCGCTGGTGTCGTGCACGATACCGGGAAACTCGCCCGAAAACTCGGCTTTGATCGGCACGACGAAGCGACCCTCGCGAATCGTGACGACGTTGTCTTGAATGGCACGCGCGTAACGATCCGAGCGCAGGATCGCGCCGACGCGGTCGCGCGCGTCGTTCTGCGCCTGCGCCAAACTACGGCGAATACGTCCAAGCGCGGGCGACGCGCGATCGAGGACGGCGCCGCGCTCATCGATTGCGTCGGTGAGCGCGCGCTGCAGATCGCGCAGNNCGAGCGCATCGCCGACGGCGCGCAGATCGCTGGGCCCGAGCGTCCGCCCGACGGCTGCCGCTTCGGTGAATGCACCGGTATCAATGGCGGCAAACACGTGCAAATCGCTGCCGGCGACCAAATCGCGCACCAGCGTGGTGCGCCCCTGTTCGAGCCGCACCAGCGCGAAGTCGACTATCGGTTCGAGCTGCGAAGCACGCGTGCGCCCGCGCTGGGTATGTGTCGCCGACACGACCCGCTCGCGCACGGTCGCGAAATCGAGCGCCGCCAGCGTGCGCTCGTCGGCCAACACTATGGTTCCAGCTTTTGCTTCATCAGCGTGTTGACGAGTTGCGGATCGGCTTTGCCTGCGCTCGCTTTCATCACCTGACCCACGAGGAAGCCCATCACATTGGTCTTCCCGGCACGATAGTCGCTCACGCTCTTCTCGTTCGCGGCGAGGACTTGATCGATGAATCGCTCGATCGCGGCGGGATCGCTCGTCTGCGCAAGGCCTTCGCGCTCGACCATGGCCTTGGGCGAGCCGTCGCCGTTCCACATCCGTTCGAGCAGGTCTTTGGCGATCTTGGAGTTGATCGTCTTGGCTTCCACCAGCGCAATCAACTCGCCGAGATCGCCCGGCGTCACCGGCGACGCGTAGACGGGCGTACCAGTTTCATTGGCCAAACGCGAAAGGTCGCCGAGCACAAAGTTCGCCGCCTGTTTCGGGTTTTCGATCGCCGCGACCGTCGCATCGAAAAACGTGGCCAGCGGTGCATTGTCGACCAGTTGCGTCGCCGCTTTCGAATCGAGGCCCAGTTTGGTGGTGTAGCGCTCGAAACGATGCACCGGCAACTCCGGCAGTTCCTCGCGCATGCGCTCGACGACGCCGCGCGCAATTTCCATCGGCACGAGATCGGGATCGGGGAAATAGCGGTAGTCGTGGGCTTCCTCTTTGCTGCGCATCGAAACGGTGACGCCGTGCAGCTCATCCCAGCCGCGGGTCTCCTGGATGATGCGCTCGCCGTTCTCCAACAGTCCAATCTGCCGTTCGATCTCGCTCTCGATCGCACGATGTACCGAGCGGAACGAGTTCATGTTCTTGATCTCGGTCTTGGTACCGAGCTTCTGCGAACCGGTCCGACGCACGGAAACGTTGGCATCGCAGCGTAGCGAGCCTTCTTCCATCTTCACGTCGCTTACGCCGAGTTGTTGCAGCGTGCGCCGTAGCGCTTCGAGGTACCCGACGGCTTCATCGGCACTGTGCATCTCGGGCTCTGAAACGCACTCCATCAGGGGCACGCCTGCGCGGTTGAAGTCGACCAGCGAATAGGTGCTCCCGGCGATGCGCCCGTCGTCCGACCCGGCGTGCGTCGACTTGCCGGTATCCTCTTCTAAATGGATGCGGGTGAGGCGACACTCTTTGAGCGTGCCGTCCTCGAGCCAGTACCGCACCACGCCGCCTTGCGTGAGCGGCATGTCGTACTGCGAGATCTGATAATCCTTGGGCATGTCCGGATAGA
>PMUE01000149.1 GCA_003167055.1 Vulcanimicrobiota bacterium
GGCGGCGTCGTCGATGCGGAGGGTCAACTGGCAAGCGGCGAGCCGCTGCCGAGCTTCGACGGCGGCGTCACGCTGGCGGGCGGATACGTCGCGCAGTTTGCGGTTGCGGGGAGCGGCCTCATCGCACTGCACGGCGACGGCGTCCGGCTCGATCACGTGGTCGGCGGTATCGACAACATCTACACGGTGGCATCGGGCAATCTCGACGCGCTGACGTCGGGAACACCGCAGTATGCCATCGACGCACGCGTACCGGCCGGGAGTTTGCAAACCGCGATCGCCGCGCTCGGCATCAACGGCCACTACAGTGAAGGCACGTTTAACGCCTCGCTCAGCGTGCGCGGGTCCGGCCTTGATCCGCACGTCGAGGGGCCGATTGCGGTGCCGGCCGGATCGATCAACGGCTTGTACTACATTGACGCGAGCGGCATCATCGGTGCCGACCGCAGCGGCGTGGCGGTGCGCGACGGCGCGGTGACCTTGGCGACCACGCAGCTCGCCTTCGACGCGGCCGAGAATCCGCACGTCAGCGCGTTGCAGCTGGACACCACACACGCCGATCTCTCGGACTTCAACAATTTCTTTAATACCGGCGATACGCTTAGCGGCACCGGGAGCGTGCGCTTCGACGTGATTTCGCAGGCGCACCGTCTGTCGAGCAACGGCGACATTGCGATCGCCGGCTTTCGCTATCGCAACTTGCCCTTTGGGAATACCAACGCATCGTGGTCGAGTGCGCACAACGTGTTGCGCGGATCGCTCGACGTCAACGGTCCCGCGGGCGTGTTGCAGTCGCACGGCTCGATCGCTGCGGCGAACGATGTCGACCTCTTGCCGCGGATGCGCAATTCATATTACGACCTCAGCGCTCAAGTCAGCCAATTCGATCTTTCGACCTGGATTGCGGCGCTCGGGTATCCGGAGGTCGCCGTCACCGGCCGCGTCAATGGCCAGGCCACGGTCAACGGCACGTATCCGTTGCTGCAGATGCGCGGCAACGCAAGCATGCAAAACGGCACGGTCTGGCGCTTACCGATCAACACCGCGGCGATGACGTTTTCATCGAACGGCGGTCGTCTCACCATCGACGCGTTCGATCTGAGTGCGCCCGGACTCACCGCGAGTGCAAGCGGCAGCCTCGGTTTTTCGACGCACGCACCGCTCGCGCTTACGCTCAATGCCAGTTCGAGCGATCTGCCGGAGCTCGTCGCACAGCTCTGGCGCATGCAGCTGCCGGTAAAAGGCGACTTCGCGGCCACGCTGCGGATCGGCGGCACGCTTGCGAACGCGACGTACGAAGCGGCGTTCAATGCGAAGAACGCCGTGCTCTACGGCATCAATGTGCCGTCGGCGTACGGCGAGCTCGCGCTCCAAGGCAACGACGTCGTGTTGCACAACGCGGGCGTCACGCTGCCCAAAGGCTCGATTGCCATCGCGGGCTCGGCGCCGATTCAAATCAGCCCCTTCCGCGTCGGCCCGCCGGGAAAACCGATCAGCCTGACCGTCGAGGTGAAAGGCGTTGATCCGGGCGCGTTTGATACCCTGGCCGGCACCGGTACGAAATTCGGCGGCACGATCGACGGATCGCTCGCCATCGGCGGAACGGTTGCGGTTCCGCGCATCACCGGACGTTTCAGCGTGGCAAAGGGTACCTACGTCAGCGCCTTCGAACGCACGCCGATCACCGGCATCGAAGCGTCGGCGACCTTCGATCAAACGTCGGCGACGGTCGACAAATTGCAAGCGAAATTCGGCACCGGCACAGTCGCAGGCACCGGCCACATCAACTTCGGCGCCGCGACCACCTACAACATCGATGTGAAAGCGCACGGCGCGCAACTCAACTTGCCCGACTACGGTGACGGCGCGCTCGATGCCGATCTCGCGCTGGTGCGCGCGACCGGTTCGAGCGCGATGTTGCGCGGGAAGGTCACGGTATCGAACGCGACGATTCCGTTTGCCGCGTTTCTAGCCGCCGCGCAGAAAAGTTCGCAGAACACTGGCCCGCCGCTGCCGCTCGACTTCGACGTGCAGATGGACGTCGGCAAGGGCGTACGCGTGCGCGGCTCGGGTTTCGGCGCGGGTCTCGACATCGGCGCAACTGGCAGCGTCAATCTCTCCGGCAGTCTCGCGGCGCCCGCGCTCAAGGGCAGCTTCACGTCGACCAGCGGCACGCTGACCTACTACGACCGCGCCTTCCGCGTGCAATCGGCCAAGGTCGTCTTCGATCCGGCCCAAGGGATCATTCCGACCCTGCATGCGACCGCCACCACCCACATTTCGAACCCCGACCCCAACAGCGCGTACAGCTCGGTCGACGTCTCCGTCGCGGTAGAAGGCCCGGTGACCAATCCCCAGCTGACCTTTAGCTCGAGCCCTCCGGGCTACTCGAACGAACAGATCCTGGCGATGATCGCCCCCTTTGGCGGCGTGATTCTCAGCGGGCTCTCGTATGCTCCCACACAGCCGGTCAACGGCGCGGCGCCAATCCCCGGCACTCAGCCCGTCGGCAGCACCTCGGCCTCGATCACCGCCGGCCAGGAGGCCTTTAACATTCTCAACGCCCAGTTTTCGGCCGGACTGCTCTCGCCGCTGGAGGGCGCGCTGTCCCAGAGTCTCGGCTTCCAAAACGTGAACCTGACCCTCGACTATTATGGGAACGTCGGATTCTCAGCGTCACGTTTCCTCGGCAAGACCGTGAACTTCTTATATGCCGCCACCTTCGGGATCCCGCAGCGCACCTCGTTCGGCTTGCAGCTGGTCGGCGAGCGTGCGACGACCGCGCAGCTTTCCTTCTATTTCACGAACGGCGTCCAGAAGCTGTTCTACGCACCGGTGGCGTCGGACACATCAGGCAACCGTCTCGCGGCTGGGTTGCCGCTGCAAGGCTCCGAGGGCTTCGCATTTACTTTCCAGCGACTTTTTTGGTGAAAACCCCAGCATTTATGGGGTGGCAAGGACCACCCACTGCTAGAGCGAACCAGGGGCCGGAACTCTGCTGGCCTTCGTCAGCCTCCATGCCCACAGCAAGGACAACAAGAATCGCATGATCTCCGACCTTCGGCGCGCGCCACGCGCTCTGGTGCGTAGCGCGGCCGCCGTGCTCGCCCTCGTCGTCGCGCTCACGATCGTCGCATCGCCGGCCGCTCGTTCCGCCGGCGCTCCGGAAATCGTCTCCGTCGACGTGACGGGCAACCTGCACGTGCCGACGGCCACGATCATGCAAGTGATCCAAGCGCGCCCGGGCGAGGTGTACGATCCGAAGATCGTGCAGGGTGACCTGCAGCGCATTAGCGCCCTCGGCTATTTCGCCGACATTGCCGCGCCGCTCATTCGCGCGCGCCCGAACGGCGTTGCGATCACCTATCGGGTAATCGAATATCCGGTGATCACCAAGATCACGTTCACCGGCAACAAGGCCGTCCCGAGCGACACGCTGCTCGCGCTGATGGACCTTTCGGTCGGGCAAGTGTTCAATAGCAACACCTTCCACTCAGACGTGCTCAAGATCAATAACTATTACGAGCGCATTGGGTACGGCGGCCAAGTGCCGTCGCACATCCACGATCTCAACTTCGATACCAAGACCGGCTCGCTCTCGCTTACCATCATCGAAGGTTTGACCGTTCGCGCGATCGACATCGGAGGCGATCACGTCTTACCGATTCCGTTGATCCTGCAGCAACTCACGCTCAAGCCGGGCATGGTGTATTCCGATCAGCTTCGTCAGAAGGACCAGGAAGCGCTCAAGAACTGGTACGACGACAAGTGGCATATCGAGCTCGGCAACTTCGAAGGCGGCATCGATCCGTCGACCATCGACGAAAAAGCCGGTACGGCCATCGTGAAGTACAACGTCGACGTGGCGCGCGTCGCCGCGGTGCAGATCACCGGGAACACCCGCACCAAAGACCAAGTGATTCGCCGCCTACTGCGCGTCACGCCGGGTATGATCGTCAACACCGATTGGATCAAGGCCGACTACGAGCGTCTCAACGCGACCGGCTACTTCTCCAAAGTCAATCCGGACATCAAACCGGGTCCCGATCCAAAGAAACCGCAGGACGTGACGATCGTGTGGCAAGTCACCGAGCAGCGCACCGCGCAAGCGTCGGTCGGCTTCGGCTACTCCGGCGGCATCACCGGCGAAGGTCTCTACGGTACGCTTGGCTTCCAAGACACGAATCTGCACGGCACGGGCAACTCGGCGTCGATTCAGTTCCAGCAAGGCGCGCGCACCACGTCGGATACGCTCTCGGGCACGATTCCGTATTTGAGCGATTCGCCCAAGGGTTCGAAGTACTCGCTGAGCGCGAGCATCTTCTCGATCAAGCAGACCTACTATTATCCGGTCTACTCGGTGTCGTCGAACACCGTGGCGCCTGCGCCCGTCGTCGGCGGCACGCCGGTCCCGATTCCGGTGACGCTGTATGAAAACAGCACCTCATCGCTGATCGGCGGCGTCGTCTCGACCAGCGAATCGTCGCAGCAAGGCTTCAACTTCTCGCTCGGCCGGCGGCTCTCGGATTACATCACCGCGTCACTCACGCCGCAGGTCTCGACCGTCAAATACTCGACCACGGTACCGGCGCCGTACTTCTTCTCGGGCTCGCAGCCCAACGTGCTGGTCGGCCCGACGCCTAATCCGCTCGAATCCAACGAAACCGTTAACGGCAGCTTCGGTATTGCGGCGACGTCGATAGCCAACGTCAACACCGGCTTGCCGTATCAGCTCAACACGCTGACGTTTGGTCTCGGTACGTCGCCGATTACGGTCGACGATCCGTACAATCCGCGGCGCGGCTGGAAGGCTGCGTTCAGCGAGGCCATTTCATCGCCGTCGTTCGACTCGAGTTTCGACTACACCGAGACGACGCTCGACGTCGCGCGCTTCCTCCCCGTGCTGCGCGCGGCGACCCTCGGTATTCACGGCGCGGGCTATCTTTCGACCGGCGTGATCCCGCCCAACGAGTTGTTTACCTTCTCGGATCAACAGGTGCGCGGCTACAATACGGTCTTCTACGGTACCGATGCGTTCCTCGGACAAATCGAGTTACGCCAGCCGTTGACCGACGACCGGAAGCTCTCGATTGTGGCTTTCGTCGACGAACTCGAATACCGGATTCGCGGCGCGTATCCGGATCTCAATCCGTACACCAACCAAATCATCGGCTATCCGGGTGACTGGTCGTTGCGCGGCGATTTAGGCGTCGGCTTGCGTTTCGACGTGCCACAGCTTGGGCTGCACACGATTCGCATCGACTTCGCCAAGGGCGCCAACGGCGGCCACACCAGTTTCGGCATTGGCCAAAGCTTCTGATCGATTGACGTGACAAGGAACACTATGAAACGACGATACCTCGCAACACTGCTTCTCGTGCTCGGGCTTACCGCTGCTGTTGGGCCGGCCGCCATCGCGGCCGATCTCAACGACGTGGGCTTCCTCGATCAGTCCGCGCTCGGCAATCTGCCCGCGTTCGTCGCGGCGAACCAGCAGCTCGCGGCGTATAAATCACAACTCAACGGGCAGTTCGCCAACGCGATGCGCGGCGCGAGGAAAGATGCCGACAAGCAGCGCATCTCGCTGCAATTCCAGCAAGAGTTCTCCGACAAACAAAACGAGCTCGTAGGTCCGCTCTACCAGCGCACGCAGCTTGCCATCGCCAACGTGTCGTCTGCCCACAAGCTTTCGATCGTGGTCGACAAGCGCATCGTGATCTACGGCGGCCAAGACATCACAAGCGACGTCATCAGCGCGGTGCGCAGTGCAGCGGCGGTTCCGCCGCCGGCGGCGAGCCCCCCGCCCTCGGCGATCGGTTTCGTCGATCAATCGGCGCTGGCAAATTCGAACGACGTCAAGAGCGCGAGCAGTCAGCTGCAACAGTTCCAGACCGCGCAGCAGCCGATCTATGCCAAGCGTTTTAAAGACGCCACCAACGACGTCGCCAAACAGCAGGTGATGGCGGACTACAACAAGGCGATTTCGGACGAGCAAAACAAGTTGCTCAAG
Organism: Vulcanimicrobiota bacterium; assembly: GCA_003167055.1. Classification (GTDB taxonomy): domain Bacteria; phylum Vulcanimicrobiota; class Vulcanimicrobiia; order Vulcanimicrobiales; family Vulcanimicrobiaceae; genus Aquilonibacter; species Aquilonibacter stordalenmirensis. The sequence continues at coordinate 6,011 of PMUE01000149.1, forward strand.
CCGTTGATCGATCAAACCAAGAACGCGACCGCGTCGGTCGCGCGCAGCAAGAATCTCTTGCTCGTGATCGATCGCGCCGACGTCGTCTTCGGAGGTACGGACATCACGCAAGATGTCCAAAATGCTCTTAACAAATAGACTTTATCTGCCAAAGCTGAAGCTTTGTCAGCTAAAGTCGCAATCTGCGATTGCTGTATTGTTGACAGCCGTATTATGCGGCTGTTCGCATGTCGATGTGCACTCGGCTACCGTCCGCGGTGTTGCCTACGTGCGCGTCGACGACGTGATCAAGCATCACCCGCTCTATCCGCAGCTCGACCAACTCAACAACGCGATCGCCGCGATCAACTTCGAGGCGTCGCTTCCGCACGCGCCGCTGACGCCGGCGCAGATCGCGGCGCAGACCAAGGATCTCAACGCGCAGCTGCAAGCGGCGCAGACTCGCGCAAATGCGATCATCGGGGCCAAGCAGCAACAGTACGGCCAGCAAGAACACGATGCCGAAGTTGCCGCGGTCAAGGCGGCCGGCATCGATCCCGCCGCGGCGGGGTTGGGCCAATCGATGAACGCGACCTCGGCGCAGCAGGCGCAAGCGGCAGCCGCGGCAGCGCAGCAAGGGTACGCGGCGTATCAGCAGGGCGTGATCGCGCAGGATAACGCCGCGATGCAATCGATTTCGCAGCAGCTGGCCAAAGCCGCCGACGATAAACTGCGTGCGCGCGCCGAAGAGTACCAGCAGAACGAGAGCGACCTTTCGCTCAAGCTTGCGCAAGAAGATTCACCCCAGCGCTTATCGTTGCGCACGCAGCTGAGCACGCTTGCGCTCAGCACCGATCAGCGCAAGAGCGTCAACGACCAGCTCGCGGCGCTCGATAAAAAAGAAGCCGATCAAATCAACGCGCTGCGCACCGAGGACGCGGCGGCACTTGCCGCCTACCGCGCGCAGCTCGGCGCGCAGACCTCGGCGCAGATCCGTTCGCAGCAGACCGCGATCCAGGCCCAGACCGGGGCCAAGCTCGCGCAGCGCCGCAACGCCGTCGGCGCGCAGCTTCGCGGCCTCGGCGCGGCACCCGTTCCGACCGTGAGCCTGCCGCCCGACCTCCGCCGGCGCCTCGAGCAGATTCACCAACAATACGCGGCCAAGTTCCAGGCCGATGCGCAGCAGGCGGTCGAAGAGTACCAAGCGACCAAGAGCGACCTTGACGCGCAGTTCTCCGCGCTGCATGGCCAAGGCACCACCGCTACCGGTGCTGCCGCGGTCCAACTTCGCGATCTGCAGAAGCGTCAGGTTCAGCTGCAGGGGCAAATTCAGGACCAAATCCAACGCGAGGCCGTGCGCCTGGCCAAGCAAAAGGGCTTCTCCCTCGTCCTCGACGACGTCCAAGCCGCGAACGGCGGCTATGACCTGACCAACGATCTTATTGCTGACCTCGAAAGCCAACACGAGTGAAAACAAAGCTACTTCTTATTTCTCTCGCCGCCGCGATGTTCGCGGGCTGCGCAAACTCGAGCCCGGTGGGGCTCGTCGACGTTAACCGCATCGTGCAAAACTGGGCGGTGTATCAGTCGTTCCAGCAACAGTTGCTTACCGACGAGCAGGGGATTGCGCAAAGCAAAGCGTCTCCGGCGGTCAAGCAACGTCAAGCGGCCATACTGCAAAAGAAATACCAGGGCATCACCGATGAGCTCACCAAGCAAATTCGCGATGCCGCCACCAAAGTCGCGCAGCAAGAGCATCTGACGCTGGTGGTGACCAAAGAGGGCGTGGGTTATGGCGGCGTCGACATCACCAAAGATGTCGAGAAGGCCATGAACATCACGGAGAAAGCCACCCCCGCGGCGACGTAGGTTACACATGCTGGGTACGCTCGCTGATCTGCAGGCTCGCGTGGGCGGGCGCCTCGTCGGCGACGGCTCGGTCACGATTGCGCGGATCAGCGCAGTCGACGATGCGAGCGCCGACGCGCTGACCTTTGCGACCGACGAAAAATACTACGCAGCGGCGCTTGCAAGCGGCGCTGCCGCCGTTTTAGTCGACGCGAGCGTGCCGCTCGACGAAAGCCGCGCGGGCAAACCGCTGCTTATCGTCGAGAACGCGCGCGCAGCCCTGGCGACGTTCCTTGCCACGCTCAAACCACCGCGTCCGCGCGGGCCGTATCGTCATCCCTCGGCCACGATCGAAGCCGGCGCAGCGATCGGCGAGGACGTGTACCTCGGCGCGCACAGTTACGTCGGCGCGCGCGCCAAGATTGGACGCGGGAGCACGATCAGCCCGGGCGCATTTGTCGGCGACGACGTGCAGATCGGTGAAGACACCTGGCTGCATCCCCGCGCGGTGGTGCACGAGCGCTGCGTCGTCGGCTCGCGCGTCGTTCTGCACTCGGGCAGCGTGATCGGCAGCGAGGGCTTCGGCTGGGCCTTCATCGAGGGACGGCTCGAACGCATTCCGCAGGTCGGCAACGTGGTGCTCGACGATGAAGTCGAGATCGGCGCGAACAGCTGCGTCGATCGCGCGCAGACCGGCAGCACGCAGATCGGCTACGGCACGAAGATCGACAATCTGGTACAAATCGGGCACAACTGCCGCATCGGCAAACACTGCGCGATCGCGGCGCAGACCGGCTTTGCGGGTTCGACCAGCGTCGGCGATTTCGTGAAGATCGCGGGCCAGGTTGGAACGCGCGGGCACATGCACATCGGTTCGCGCGCGACGATCGCCGGACAATCCGGCGTGTGGGGCGACGTGGCCGAGGGCGCGATGATCTCCGGCAACCCCGCACGCGATCATCGCGAAACGCTGCGCAACGAAGTGATGCTGCGCAAGCTGCCGCAGTTACTCAAACGCGTCGACGCTCTCGAGAAGAGCGAGTAGTGCACGCGGCGACCGTTGCGGCGCCGCTGCGTTTCGCCGGCGTTGGTCTGCACACCGGAGCGCAGGCCGCGATGGAGATTCGCCCCGCCGATCCCGGTGCGGGCATCAGCTTCCTGACCGGCGGCGAGCGCATTCCGGCAACGGCTGACTACGCCGTCGAGTCACCGCTTGCGACCGTGATGTGCCGCAACGGCGCGACGATCTCGACGGTCGAGCACGTGCTCTCGGCGCTGCTGGCGAGCGGCGTGAGCGATGCCGAGATTGCGCTCGAGGGTGCGGAGATTCCGATTCTCGACGGCAGCGCGAAACCGTACGTCCACGCCATCGACGACGTTGGACTTCGCACGTTCGATACGGCGCGACCGGTTTTCGCGCCGCAGGGCGCGCTCGAGTTTCGCGACGGCGACCGCGTGGTGATCGTCCTGCCGTCCGATGCCTTTCGCGTCCGCTTCGTCGGCGACTACCCCGCGCCGATCGGGACGCACTACTTCGACAGCGAGATTACGCCGCAGGTCTACCGCGAACAGATCGCCGGCGCGCGCACCTTTGCATTTCTGCGCGACGTCGAGGCGATGCGGGCAGCGGGGCTGGCGCGCGGCGGCAGTCTTGACAATGCGTTGGTTTACGACGAGGAAGGCCCGATGCAACCGTTGCAATGGCCTAATGAGGTGGTGCGCCACAAGGTGCTCGACCTCATCGGAGACCTCGGCCTGCTGGGCGCCTGGCCGCAGTGCGAAGTGATCGCGATCAAGAGCGGGCATGCGATGCACACGCGCGTGATAAACGAATTGAGGAACCGTGGCTGAATTGGATATCCGGCAGATCATGGAGATCTTGCCGCACCGCTATCCGCTGCTCTTGGTCGATCGTATTCTCGAACTCGAGCCCGGGGTGCGCGCGCTTGGCTTCAAGAACGTGACCGCCAACGAGCCGATGTTCACCGGTCACTTTCCGGGCAACCCGGTGCTTCCGGGCGTGTACATCATCGAAGCGATGGCGCAGCTCGGCGGTGCGGTGGTGCTCGAGCCCGGCGAGTTCGCCCGCCGTGTGCCATATCTGGCCGGCATCGACAAGTGCAAATTCCGCCGTCCCGTCGTGCCCGGCGATCGGTTGATGATGGAAGTCACACTCGAGCGGCACAAGCGCAACATCGGTTGGGTTCACTGCGAAGCCAACGTCGAAGGGCAATTCGTCTGCTCAGCGGAGTTGATGTTCTCGATTGCGACCGATCCGCGTAGCTTCAATCAAGACGCGGCGGTGCTGCACGCGTGATTCATCCCACTGCTATCGTTCATCCGAGTGCGAATATCGCGCGCGGCGTCGACATTGGGCCGTACTGTCTGGTCGGTGAGTGCGTGTCGATCGGCAAGGGCACGGTACTGCAGGCGCACGTCGTGATCAACGGCTGGACGTCGCTCGGCGAGGATTGCGTGATCTATCCGTTCGCAACGATCGGCGCGGCCTCGCAGGATCGTAAGTACGCCGGCGAGCGCGCGTACACGAAGATCGGCAGTCGTACCGTGCTGCGTGAATACGTCTCGGTGCAGCGTGCGACCGGCGAAGATCAAGTGACGGCGGTCGGTGACGACTGCTTGCTGCTGGCCTACGTGCACATCGCACACAACTGCGTCTTGGGCAATCACGTGACGATGTCGAATCTGGCGCAGCTCGCCGGGCACGTGGAAGTTGCCGACTACGTCACGATCGGCGGCCAAGCGGGCGTGCACCAGTTCACGCGCATCGGCCGCTACGCGATGGTGGGCGGCGCGAGTAAGATCACCAAGGACGTGCCGCCGTTTTTCTTGATCGAAGGCAATCCGGCCGAACCGTACGGACTCAATTCGGTCGGTTTGCGCCGCGCCGGCTTCAGCGTCGAAGAACGCAACGAGATCAAGAAGTTCTACAAGATTCTGTATAATCCGAAACTGAACGTCTCGCAGGCGGTGGAAGAGATGAAGGCCGAAGCGTCGAGCGAGCCCGGCCGCGAACTGGTCGCGTTTCTCGAAGCCCCGTCGCAACGGGGCATTTTGAAGTGACGGGAGCTTCCAACTGCGCTACTTCTTTTCAACCGGAGAAGCCTCAGGCGAACTAAACGCCGTGCTGTTGTCGCGGGCAATTGCCGCGTACGATCCGCAGGCGCAGTTCGAAGGCATCGGCGCCGAGGGCATGAGCCGCGAGCGCTTCACGCTCTGGCGCAATCACACCGGCTGGGCGAGCATGGGACCGCTGGCGGCGATTCCGCGCATCCCGCCGCTGCTGGTCACGATGTGGCGCACTGCGGCGCATCTGGCGGCGGAAAAGCCCGAGCTGATCGTGTTGGTCGATTTCGGCGCATTCAACATGCGTTTGGCCAAAGAGCTGCGCACGAAGCTGCACTATAGCGGGCCGATCATGTATCTCTTTCCGCCGGCAACGTGGCTAGACAAAGAAGGCGTGGCGCGTGCGGTGGGGGCGATGACCGTGCCGGTGACGGCATTCGCGCACCAATATGAGTTTTACAAATCGCACCAGCAGCCGGTGACGTTCTTCGGCCATCCGCTCACCGCGCAGTACGAGCTGCGCGCGGCGCGTCCCGCACCGCCGCTCGACGGCGGGACGATTGCGCTCTTGCCCGGCAGCCGGGGCGGCGAATTGAAGTATCACCTCCCGGCGCTGCTCGCGGCGCTCAACATTTTGCGCACCTCACGACCCCAGCTCCGCGCGGTCTTCGGCGCCGCGAATCCACAGGGCGAGCGCGCGATCGCGCGCGCGATCAAACGCGCCCGCATCAGCAACGTGACGATTGCGCACGGCGTCGCGGATGCGATTCGCGATGCGGACGCCGCGTTTGTCGCCTCGGGTACGGCGGTGCTCGAGACGGTGCTGGCCGGCGTGCCGTCGATCGCGCTCTACATCGTCAATCCGATGGTGGTTGGCTACGGCCGGCGCATGCAAAAGAAAATCTTTAAAGCGCAGTACATCACGCTGCCCAATCTCGTTCTCGAACGCGAGCTCGTTCCCGAGCTGCTGCAAGAGGACGCGACGCCCGAGGCATTGGCCGCGGCGATGGAAGCGGTGCTGCTCGATCCGTCGCAACAGTATGCGCAGTTTGCTGAAGTGCGCGAGCGGCTTGGGCCGACGACGGCGCTGGAGGATTGCGCGAAATTCGCGGTCGCGCTTGCGAGAGCCGGGCAGGAATGATCCGGCTCTACCATACCTCCGACTTACACAACCATCGCGGCTTCGTCACGCGCCTGCGCGCCTTGCGCGACGAACGCGCCGGTTTGCTCTTCGATTGCGGCGATTCGCTGCGCGGCAGTCAAACCGTGTACTATCGCAACGAGCCGATCATCGCCGAGCTCGACGCCGCCGGGTACGATGCCCAGGCGATCGGCAATCGTGAATTCAACTACCTCTTTCCCTTGCTGCGCGCGCGCGCGCGCAAGATGATGCATCCGTTGGTGTGCAGCAATCTGCTCGACACCAAAGGCCGCGAGCTGCCGTTTCTCTCCTCGATGACCATGCGCTTCGATGAAACGACGATCCACGTGCTGGGGCTCTTGATCATGCAGTATCCGGTCGGCAGCCCGTACGAGCGGATCTTCGGGTGGCGTTTTCTCGATCCGTGGGACGCGGTAGCGCCGTTTGCGGAGCGCGTGCCCGACGGCGACATGCTGCTCGTGCTCTCACACGTGGGGCTCGCGCTCGATCGCCAATTGGCGCAACGCATCCCGCGCATCGATCTGATCTTGGGCGGACACAGTCACGACACGCTCTTCAAACCGGAGACCCACAACGGCGTGCCGATCGTGCACGCCGGACCGTACGGCCAGTACGTCTCGCGCACCGAGCTTGCCTATGACGCATCGAGCGCGCGGTTTACGATCCGCGACTTTGCGCTTCTGCCGCTGCTCGGCGCACCTTGATGGGCAAACGCATCCTCTTCGTTACGAATGGCAATGGCGAAATCGCGATCGCCGACCGCATTGCGCTCGAGCTGCGCGCGTTGCGTCCGGACACCGCGATCGATCATTTTCCGCTGGTCGGCGAGAGCCGTTCGGAGATCATGCGCGAAGTCGGGCCGCGCCGTGCGATGCCGAGCGGCGGGCTGCTCGCGATGGGCAACGTCGGCAACATCGTGCGCGACGTCGGCAGCGGATTGCTCGGCCTCACCTACGCACAGCGGCGTTTCTTGACGGGTTCGCGCGGCACATACGATCGCGTGGTCGCGGTCGGCGACGTGTTCGCGCTGTTGATGGCGCTCGCCGCGCATGCGCCGGTCACCTACGTCGGCACGGCCAAGAGCGTGCGGGTCGCACCGTATGGGTACTTCGAGCGTCGTGTGCTGCGCCGCGCGCAAGACGTCTTCGTACGTGACGACGCGACCGCGCAGCGCTT
>PMUE01000123.1 GCA_003167055.1 Vulcanimicrobiota bacterium
CAGCAGCTCTTCTTCTTTGGGAATCTCGCCCGCCACGCGCAGCAGCGGCACGTGCAATCCCATGCCGCGCCGCAGAAAGAACGCCAACGATCCCGTGTCGCTCGCGTCGATGACGCCTGCGAGCGAAATGTCACCCGATTCGCTTGTCGCTGCACGAAGGAGCTTCCACCCCAAACCCGCGCCGCGAAACGACGGCTCGACGAACAGCTCGCTCACGAACCATTCGTCTTCGAGCTCATGCGCAAAGGCAATCGCGATCGGCGTCCCTTCGTCACGCGCCACGAACGCGCCACGCGGTGCGCCGTCGGCAAGGTTGATGTAGAGGTTGCGGCTGCTCTCGTCGGGCCAGCGCCGCGCCGCCATCGCGCGAACGTCGGCCTCTTTGGCGGCGCCGATCTGCGGCTCGTTCATGGCTTGAGCGCCTCGAGCAATGCGCGCGCCGCGCGCCCGCGATGGCTCAATTCGTTCTTTTCGCGCTCGGGAATTTGGCCGAACGTCTTGCCGATCGGGGGATAGAAAAAGAGTGGATCGTAGCCGAAGCCGTTTTTTCCGCGCAACTGGGGAGAAATCTCCCCGCGCACGTCACCTTCCACCACGATCTCGCGTCCGTCGGGCAAAATCAGCGCCATCACACAGACAAAGCGCGCGCCGCGTTCGCGCCCGCCATGCTCATCGACTTCGCGCATCATCGTTGCCAGTCGTTGCGGCCATGGCGTAGCCGCGCCGGCATAGACCGCAGAGTCAACGCCCGGCCGGCCACCGAGCGCATCGAGCTCAATCCCAGAATCATCCGCTAGCACGGCGGCGTCACGGATGCCGGCATCGTGCAGTTGCGAGCGCAATGCGCGCGCCTTGAGCAGCGCGTTGTCGACGTAGCTCTCGTGGCCTTCTTCGGGATCGCGATACGCCGCGTACGTTCGCAGTTGGAGCGGTGAATTGCCGAGCATCGTGCGGATCTCAGCGAGCTTCCCCTCGTTTTTCGATGCGAGGTACGTGATCACGGTTAATCTTCGAGCTTGAGTACGGCCATGAAGGCCTCTTGCGGTAGCTCGACACGGCCGACGCGTTTCATGCGCTCTTTGCCCGCCTTCTGCTTCTCGAGCAGTTTGCGTTTACGCGTGATGTCGCCGCCGTAGCACTTTGCCAAGACGTTCTTGCGTTGTGCGCTCACCGTTTCGCGCGCGACGATCTTGCCGCCGATCGCGGCTTGGATCGGCACGTCGAACATCTGCCGCGGAATCAGTTCTTTCAATTTTTCGGTCAGCGCGCGACCGCGCGCGGCCGCCTTTTCCCGCGCGACGATGAACGAGAGCGCGTCGACCGGTTCGGCGTTGAGCAAAATTTCGAGCTTGACCAGATCGCCTTCGCGGTAGCCGATGACCTCGTAGTCGAGCGAAGCGTAGCCCTTGGTCCGCGACTTGAGCTGATCGAAATAGTCCACGATCACTTCGATGAGCGGCATCTCGAAGGTCAGGATCACGCGGCCGTCGTGCAGGTACTCCATATTGAGGAGCGATCCGCGCCGGGCGATCGTGATGTCCATGATCGAGCCGACGTAATCGGGCGGCGTAATGATCGTGGCTTTGACGAAGGGTTCCTCGATCGTCTCGATCACGTTGCTGACCGGCAACTTCGAGGGATTGTCGATCATTTCAACGGAGCCATCCGTTCGCGTCACGCGAAAGACAACCGACGGTGAGGTCGCGATGAGATCGATGCTGAAGTCTCGCTCGAGCCGCTCCTGCACGATCTCCATGTGCAAGAGTCCCAAGAACCCGCAGCGGAACCCGAAACCGAGCGCCACCGACGTCTCCGGCTCGTACGAAAGCGCCGCATCGTTGAGCTTCATTTTTTCCAGTGCGTCGCGCAGATCGCCGTACTCGGCCCCTTCGTTGGGATAGAGCCCGCAGTAGACCATCGGCACGGCTTTGCGATAGCCCGCCAGCGGCACGTGCGCCGGTTTGCTCGCCTCGGTCAGCGTGTCGCCGACATCGATGTCGCCGAGCGACTTGATGTTCGCGATGACGTAGCCGACGCTACCCAACGTGAGTGTCTTGGTCGGCAACATCGCCGGGCTGAAGACGCCGACCTCGGTACACTCGTACACTTTTTGGTGCGCCATCGACATGAAGCGGCTACCGGCTTTGAGCTCGCCGTCGACCACCCGCACGTACGAAACGACGCCGCGGTACGGATCGAACTGCGCGTTGAACACGAGCCCGCGCAGAAGATCGCGATGCCCCTTGGGTGGCGGAATGCGCGTTACGATCGCTTCGAGAATTTCTTCGATGCCGACGCCGTTCTTCGCGCTCGCGAGAATGCACTCGCTGCGCTCGATGATCAGTAGCTCTTCGACTTCCCCCATGACGCGCTCGGGATCGGCAGCCGGCAGATCGATCTTGTTGATCACCGGAATAATCGTGAGGTCGTGTTCGACCGCGAGATGATAGTTCGCGAGCGTCTGGGCTTCGATGCCTTGCGCCGCGTCGATGATCAGCAAGGCGCCTTCGCAGGCCGCAAGCGACCGCGACACTTCATACGAGAAGTCGACGTGTCCCGGGGTGTCGATCAGATTGAGCTGATAGGTCTCGCCGTTGCCCGACTTATAGTTGAGCGTAACCGGATGCATCCGAATGGTGATGCCGCGCTCGCG
>PMUE01000299.1 GCA_003167055.1 Vulcanimicrobiota bacterium
CGCTTCTTCGTCGATCCCGGCGTCGAGGTCTACGAAGGCATGGTCGTCGGCCGCGCCAACGACGACAAAGACGTTGGGCTCAACGTCGTGCGTGAAAAGAAATTGACCAACATGCGCGCATCGGGCAGCGACGATACCGTCAAGCTGCCGCCCAAAGAGAACATGTCGCTCGAGCGCGCGATCGAGTTCATCGAAGACGATGAATTGGTCGAAGTCACGCCGCAATCGATCCGTCTACGCAAGCGCATCCTCGACGAAAGCGACCGCCTCAAGGCGCGCCGGCGCGAAAAAACCAGCGTTTGATGATTGCGCCGGGCATCGCATTGATGCTAGCGCTCGCGTCGCCGGCGCGCTGTCCGATTCCGCCGTCGGCGATGATGCTCATGGAGATCGACGTCCCAGGCACCGATCGAAGCGTCCTTGCGACGTTCGATTTGGCCGACGCCTCGGAGACCTGCGAATTATCGCTTCCGGGTGGCGGCATCGCCGTCGCACAGGACGGCACGATCTTTGCTGCAATCACGGCCGAAAAGGAAACCGAGTTTACGACCGACGCCGGGCACCTCGACGTGTTCAGCCCGGACGGCCGTCTCCTGCATCGGCTGTTCGACGGCATGGAGGGCATCGAAGAGATCGCGCTCGACAACCGTGGACATATCTTCGTTTCGACGGGATGGCCGACATACGTAAACGGCGTGACCGTTGACTCTCCTCGCACGCTTACGATGTACGATGCGAACTCACTGACCAAGATCCGCACCTATCCGCTCGATGGCAACTTTAAGTCCTATGCACTCTCGCCAGATGGACGCGTTCTTGCGCTGTGCTATTCCTTCGGTGCCAATATTGGTCACGTAGATTTAATCGATCCGGCGACCGGCACACGCGCGCGGCGCATCGATACGCCGGCCGAGAGCGCGAGTTTCGAGGGGAACACTCTTCTGGTTGGGTCGCAGCGAGGAATTGTCGAGATCACGTTGCCGGACGGAGCGGTTCGCCCGAGTTTGCGGAAGGACTTCTCGAAGGCTTCCCGCGTTGTTGGCGGTGTCGAGTACACATTAGTCCATGGCCCCGTGACCTTCACCGGCCAACAGTTCACGATGACGCAGACGTTTACACGCCGCCGGCTTTCGGATGGCGCGATGCTCACCCCCATCGTCGCTAAGGGACTTGCCGGCGCCTATTTCATCGTCCATCCGAATCCGAAGCTCGCCTCTGCAACGCCGGATCCCGACATTGCGCCGCCGGTGTTTCCCGATCTGGACACACTACGAGCATCCGTTCCGTCGGCAACTGTCGGCGTGGCTTTCACTGATACCGTTAGCGGTCGCGAGTACGCGTATCTGGGAGATCTCGCGCGCATCGAAACGCCGGAGCGAGAGCACACGCTCACGATTGTCGACTGCAAACACGCCGTCGCACTGGTAGCGGATACGATTCTGAAGACTTATCAGGTCTTTCCGATGGACCGGGTACCGCGTTTTACTCCAACACCGGCGCCTACGTTGTCCCCCCAAATGGAAGCCCGCTACTCGCAGCAGATGGTCACCCTCGAAATCGTGAGCACGAGTCGCGCCGATTGGGAATCGCCGCTGGCACAAAGCGGTTACCGCGTTCGGTTCCTACCATCAGCACGCATGCAGACGATGGGCATGACGAGCTCATCTAGCGAGCGCGAATATGCCGTCCTGCCGGCCGCGGCGCCGTCCTGCGCAACGCGAAGCTTTGGCGGCGAGCTATCAGGCATCGACCCCGCGGTTGCGCTTGACGCCAACGGCGTCGTCTCCTGGATACAGCGCGGTTCGCCCGGTGTTAATGTGCGAGGCACGGTGCCGAACGCCATTGTGGGCGCGACACTCGTTCACGCTGTCGCCGCGACGCCCGGTCAGACGACTTCTACGTCATTGAACGTAACCGCCTTTAAGCGGCTTTCAGCCGATGCGATAACGCTCTTTTCAATCCCGGCGGGCTACACGGAAGTTCCGCTTCCAAACTACTAGCGGGACTTGTTAGCGCGCGACCGGTTCGGGGCGCTCGATACGTAGCTCCCCAACGATGACCTTCGGCGGTGCGACGGCGGGCGCGGGCGGAGGTGAAGCCGGCTTGATCGCGCGGCGGATCATCAGCAGCGGCAACAAGGTCGTCGCGAGCGTTCCGATGGCAAAGAATTGTGTCGTGCTCACAGCGGCGAGATTGGCCGCTTCCGAGTACGCGAGTCCGGTTAGTGTCGCGATCGCCTGCGAGCCGTGTGCCAACACCGCCGAAGCAACATCCGAGCGGCCCATCGTGATCGTTCCGGCGATGCTGCTCAGCGCCGTATTGAAGTTCCGGTCCAACAGCGTCGCCGCATAGGCCGAGCCGACCGACGCGCCGATCTGTTGCATCAAGCGCGTCAACGCGAGCGCCGACGGAACGATCGCATGTTCGATCCCCTGCAAGAGCACGACCGAGACCGGCACGAAGACGAAGGCCAGGCCAACACCGCCCAGCGCTTGGGTGATAACGAAGGTCCCAAACGTCGAACTGGTGGTCATCTCAAAGGTTTGCCACCAGGTCGTGACGCCCATGACGAAGATTCCGACCGCAGCAACGATGCGCAGATCCCACTTGTGTTGCGACACGATCCAGGTCGTCACCGGATAGAGTATCGCCAACATGCCGGCGCGCACCATCAGCAAGAAGCCGGCCATGGTGGTGGTGAAGCCGAGCGAGTTTTGGACATACTGCGGCTGAATGAAGATCAGCGCGTACATCGTTGCGCCGATCGCGAAGAACACGATCGAGCACGACCAAACGTTACGGTCGCGAAAGACGCGTAGCGCCACCGCCGGATGTTTGGTTCCCCACAGCTCCCACGTCACGAACCCGGCGAGCGCAATCACCGAGAGGACCGTGCACAACACGATCGTCGCATCGTCGAACCAGCCGTTGCGTTCACCTTCGTCGAGCACGTACTGCATCGTGGCGAGCCCGACCGCGAGCAATCCCATGCCGATAGCGTCGACCGGAATGCGCTTGGGTGCGTGCGGATCGCGCACGAAGAGCAGCACGAGTAATGCCGCGGCGATGCCGGGCAGCACGTTGATGAAGAACACCCAGCGCCAGCTCAGATCGTCGGTAAGAATACCGCCCAGCGTCGGTCCGATCGTCGGGCCGATGACGATGGCAAGTGCAAAAAGCGACTGACTCTTGCCCAGTTGCTCGGGCGGAAAGGTGTCGCGAATGATCTGTTGCGCCGGCACCATGAGCCCGCCGCCGAACGCGCCTTGAATGAAACGCAAGCCTATTTCGGTGGTGGTGTCGTTAGCAAGTCCGCACAGAATCGACACGACCGTAAAGCCCGCAATCGACATCTCGAAGTAGCGCTTGCGCCCAAAGATCGACTGCAACCATGGCGTCAGCGGGATGACGATCACGTT